>CALMMH010000744.1 GCA_937868145.1 uncultured Phycisphaerales bacterium | reverse complement strand
TGTCTTGATGATGTTTTCTGCTTCCTTCTTTGCACCGTCGATCTGCCTTTGGAGCTCTTCCGCGATGGTTTTCGCTCTCGTCCGGGCCTTCATCTGCACGATGATGGCCCAGAAGCAGGCGCCGAGGATGAAGCAGACAAGGCCGGTTACCCAGGCCGTGAGTTGAATCTGCAGTAAAACGGCGTCCATGTTCCTACCTTTCCACACCACAGAGTTGAAAAACAACACTGGCTGGAGACAAACTACGGGTGGACCGGCAGGAAAGCTCCAAAGATATGATTGTGAAACGCGACAGACTTCCCGCGTGGGTACAGAATCAACTCGGCAGGGCCAAGGTTCCTCGCGCGTCCTGGTCCCAGACAGATTGCAGACTCGCCAATAACCGAAGCTTCACCGATTCTATCCTCAACAACACCCCTCCGGCGCTGGGAAGCAATGATTCATTTGAAAATATCCCGTTTCACTCGAAATTCACTTCTGCAGCTGCCGGGGAAGAAGACTGAAACAACGTCGATTGTCAGACTTGGCCGCGGCAACCTCAAAGTGTCTTTGCAACTTAACTGCCGTTTGAGATAAGCTCTAACCCGCCCATCTCCCTGTCCCTTCCGCCAGGCATCACTTTCACCCAAGCGAGGCGGGACAACCCACAACCGTGTCGGCTCACAGTTGTTGTTCTATTCGGTCATGTTAGAAGAGTGCTAAACCAGCGTCAAGAGAAAAAACACAAAATCGTCAGGATTGGCACAGCCGTTGACAGTCCCTCGCCGGAATCCCTCCGGCCCACATATGTTATCGGGTGTACACCAAAAGGGGGAGAGACTGGCGGGCGCCTTACTCTGGGGTCGGACCGTTCCGCTGGGGAGTCGCCTCGTGCAACAGGATGTCCTTGAACCGGATCTTCAGTTGATCGCCGGTGTGGATCTGCAGGGCGATGTGGCCTCGCGTGCCGACCCCTCGTTCCTTGTGAACTTGATCGTCGAGGATGCCGGAGCCGTCGTAAGATGTAATAGGAACCCCGTTAAGAATCACGGTGATTGTGGGACCGAGGGCTCGGATCTCCAAGAGGTTCCAAGCGGGTTCGTCATCGTCGTAGTAGAACGCCAAGTCCGGGTTGGCCATCAACTGGTTCACCCATTGTCCGGCGGGCACCGTCGGATGCAGCCAGCGGCCCGAACCGCGGGTTTCGTCCCAGATCATGCCGGTTCGCCAGGGGCCGGGAGGGTGGATGTCGATCTGGGGACCATCGAGCCAGCCGGCCTGGTCGTCGTACCGACTGCGGATCTGCACGCCGCTGTTGCCGGGATTGTCGTGATAGGCCTGAAAACTGAGAAGAAGGACGAAATCCGAGTATTCCTGGTCGGACACCAGCCAAACGTAATCATGGTCCGGCCGGCCCATGGAATCGGCAACGATACAGCCGTCCTCCACCCGCCAGAAGTCCTTGCTGTGGTCTGCCGGTTTGCATTTGACGGTCCATCCGGACAGATCGTGCCCGTTGAACAGGGGCTGCCAGGCGGGTCGTTTCGCGTCTTCCTTGCGGGATGCGCAACCGGCTCCAAGGGCTAGTATCACCATGCCTACCAGGCAGGCACGCCCGCGAAGCATAGTGCGGCTACCTTCTGTCGTGTTCATGTCGTTGTCTTCCCAAGAGGGTCGGGTGGTTCGAACCTGACGCACGATCTTAATGCCTCCGGGGGGCGAATGCAAGGGAACCCTGTGTCGAGTCAGGGAGGCTCTGGATGCGGACGACGCCGAAATTGTGGAAAATCGCTATGTACAAGCGAAAAGCACCAGTTATAATTGCATTTCATGAAATTCATGGTTGGGAACTGACCGGTCAGAGTCTGGCAAAGGAGATAGAATGTCAGGTCACTCACATTGGGCGACAATTAAGCATAAGAAGGGCGCAGCCGACGCCAAAAGGGGCAGGATCTGGAGCAAGATCGCAAGGATGATCAGCGTGGCCGCGAAAAATGGCGGCGGCGACCCGGACTCCAATCTGACGCTCCGCTATGCGATCGACAAGGCCAAAGCCGCCAATATGCCCAAAGACACCATCGAGAAGGCGGTCAAAAAGGGCACCGGCGGCGGCGAAGGGGTGAATTTCGATTCGATCCAGTACGAAGGGTATGGCCCGAGCGGCGTCGCGATCATCGTCGAGGTGCTTACCGACAACCGTAACCGCACCGGTCCGGAGATCAAACGGATCTTCGAGAAGGGCGGCGGCTCCATGGGCACCCCCGGCTGCGTGAGCTGGATGTTCAACAAGAAAGGCATGATCGCCATTGCCACCTCCGCCATCGGCGAGGACGAGTTGATGGACCTGGTCCTCGGGGCGGGCGCCGAAGACATGCAGAACACCGGCGAAGCCTACGAGATCACCTGCGACCCGACGGCGTACGAAGGTCTCAAGAAGGCGATCGAGGCGAAGAACATCCCGATCCTGTCGGCGGAAATCTCCATGATTCCCCAGAACACGATCCCCATCTCGGAAGCTGATGTGGCCCGCAAGGTCATCCGACTCATGGATGCCTTTGACGATCAGGACGACGTGCAGAACGCGCACGCGAACTTCGACATCCCGGAAGAGATCATTGCCCAGCTCTCGTCGTAAGAGACGCGAAGCTGACACAGGACAGATTGAATAGGCAAGCCCCGCCGGTTCTCGGACCGGACGGGGCTGCTTTATTGTTTGAGGGCTTCGATCCGCTCCTGAGCGAGACGGTATTCCTTTTCGCCAAGCCGGCTGACGACTTGCGTCTGCTCGAGGTACATCGTGCGAAACTGCTCGCGGTAGCCGTCTTCGATCTCGACGGCCTTTCGGTAGTGTCCGAGAGCCACGTGGGGTTGGCCCATCTGCTCGGCCAATCGCCCCAGTTCGAACCAGAGCCGTTCGCAACCCGGGTACAACCTGGCGGCCTTGAGATACCAGTCATAGGCTTCCTGTCGCTTGCCGGATCGGCTATAGACAATCGCCAGTTTCTCGTAGTTTTTGTAGTCTGCGGGACTTCGAGCCACTGCCTCGCGAAAATAACGGGCCGCCTGTTCGAGCATCGCCGGCGATCTGCCGGACATCTGTTCGAATTGCTGCAGATACAACCTGCCATTGAAATTCGCCGCGACCGGGGAGAGTGAATCGGCCTGCGTCGCCTCTTCGAGAGCGGCGTGGGCCAAGTCATACCGTCCACCGGCGATGGCTTGCTGGGATCGTCCGACGCCAACCGTTGTTTGATACACCGGCATCCAGATCCCGAAGAGATAGGCTGCCAGAAGCGAGAGAGCTGCGCCAGTCGCCAGCCATTTGACCCTGGGTGATTGAGACGCAGCGGTTTGATCCGGCGATTCCCCGTGAGACTGCACGGCGGCCAGACAGGCCAGCAGAATCCAGAACGTCATCCAGACCCCGGGTTCGAAGAGAGCGAAGTCGATCAGATTGTGCACGAGCACCGCCAGGACCGCGGCAACCATCGATGCGGATAGGACTGATCGGGAAAGGTCCGATGACACCGACTCCGCCGTCTTGAACGGGGTCACGACGAGAAGGAACCCGATCAGGAACACCGCGACGGGTGTGACAAACAGGGTGACTGCCTCATAGAGCCATAGGCCGATGTCATCCGTTCCCGACGTGTGAATCAACAGGGGCCGCACGAACAACAGGCACAATCCCAGGACGAGGAGAACGGTGAGAAGCGTCGCCTTGGAGATCAAATGGGGCTCCGTCTCATCATCTACCGCCATCTGTGGAGCAGGGAGGATCGATCGCCACAGAGGGAGGCAGAACGCGGCCAGGAAGCCGACCAACCCGAGGGGACCATATTGCAGGATCAGGCTCAACGGCCAGTTGTGAGGGTCGGCCACAGATTCCAATGCGGCCGCTGGTTTGTAGTGAGAGTAGTAGTCGGAGAAATTGCCCGGCCCGACGCCCGCAATGGGGTGGTCGGCATACATCTGTGCCGAGGCTGTCCAGTACTGCCAGCGGACCAGCATGGAGTTGCCGCCGGGGAGTCGGTTGTGTGTCAGGCCGTACTGGACCAGGACGAGTCCGCCTGCGATGACACACAGGGCCATCGAGAGAACCAGGATGGTACGGACCCGCTCTCGGTGCGTCTGGAGCCGTTTGTCGAGAGCCAGGAGAAGTCCCCATACCAGGAACCCGATGGCGAAGGCCGCGATGCCTCCTTTGCTCTGAGTCAGGAGAAGTCCCGCAACGATCAGAACCACCGCCAGCAGGGTCGGTCCGACGCAACGAAGTCGATTCCTTCGGCCTCGGGCCTCGTCGAGTCTGCCGGCCAGCAGGGCGATGCCTGCAAAGGCCGCGCAGATGGCGAACGAGGCGGCGGAGTTGCTCGTTGTGAAGAAGCCCCGAATGCCGCGGGAATAGAGCCTGTGCTCGAAGAGAAAATGCTGGAATGTGCCGGGCTCGATCCCGAGCGGGCCCAGCAGCAGGTTCGGATCTTTCTCATATTGCTCGATGGTGATCGCGTTGCTGATGAAGAACTGCTCGGCGCACTGATAGGCCGACACGATTCCCAGGGCGACGATCACGATCAGAACCAGACGCACTTTTCCGGGGCTGTCCAGGATC
>CALMMH010000743.1 GCA_937868145.1 uncultured Phycisphaerales bacterium | reverse complement strand
GCAATGAGATCGGGATTGACTTCGGTCCCGTCATCGTCATAGAAGTGAATCGGATTCTCATCCATTGCGTTCTGCCTTCCTGCTTTCGAGCTTTGCACTTCAAGTCCTTGGCGGGCACGCACGGCGTACAATTTCCACGATGAGGCACATTGTACACAGACGCGGCTATGGTGTGAATGCACGACAGCCATTTTGGGACGGTGGTGGCTGCTCGAAACGAGCGATATAGGTGTGACAGGTTCCGCAGCCGCTCCGTGCGTCGCTTTTCCTGCGGAACATCTGGCTGCTGCCAGGGGTTTTGGAATCATGACAGACTATTTGGAAGCGGGGGCAAGGCAAGCAGAAGCGCACGGACGCTGCGGACCGGCGGAGGGATGGACGCCCGGGACGGGGGCGTGGGCGAGGATTGGGATTCTCCTTCAAGACAACAAGAAGGACGGTTCCGCAGCCGCTCCTTAACTTCGCTTTCCCTGTGGAACGCTTGGCTCCTGCCAGGTTTTGGAAACATGACACACTACTTTCGAGCGCGACAGGGAGAGCAGAAGCGGACGAGGGGGCAGAGAAAGTTGGTATGGAACCGCCGGAACTGGTGATAGGTGCACAATTCCTACTGTATGAGAGGAGGTATTCGGACGGGTTGTACTCTACCCACCTGCGTACACTTCTCGGACGTTGATTTCTAACCTTCTGTCTGCAAAGCGCTTACGCACGGTGGTTTCCCAATCGAGTCCAATTCACCCGAGGCGCGCAACGAGCGCGCAACAAAATGGCCCTTGCATGACGCTTCGGAGGCGGCCCGAGCACGGTCTACCACGTCTTTCCGAACCGCCAGATAGAACCGATCGGTCGTCTCAATCCCGGCATGCCCCGCCAATTCCTTGACCTCGTGCAGACTGAGTCCCTGCACGATCCAATTGCTCAGACAGGTCCGCCGCAGATCGTGGAAGGTACCAGATGCAATGGCGGCCCGCGCCCGGATCTTGTTGAAGTGATGGCAGAACTTCGACAAGGGCGAACGGCCCTTCTCGACAGTCCACTGTCCTGTCCGCCGCAGGTCCTGGATGTGCTCGTGTCGAGCCATCGGAACAAAGACGTAAGGATTGCCTTCCGGCTGGGACATCTGGAGTTCCACCAGCATCTCCACCAACTCGGCGGTCAGAGGGAGTGTCCGGCGATCGGTGTCCTTGATGTGCCACTCCCACATATCCTCATGATCCCTCTTCGGAGAGACCTCGACCGTCATATTGGCGAAGTCGATGTCTCGCCACGTGGTGTTCATCAGTTCTCCACGCCGCATGCCGGTGCCTAGGCACATACGGATGAGAAGTTCCCATTTAACCGGACGACCTTTCTCCTCATACTGCCGGGCGGCCGCGCACAGTCTGTCGCATTCGTCACCCGTGAACACGCGAATCTTCCGCCTCGGAGCTTTGGGCGGCTTGAGCTTGCGA
>CALMMH010000742.1 GCA_937868145.1 uncultured Phycisphaerales bacterium | reverse complement strand
AGAACAACAACGCCCGCTGCTAGCCGACGTAGTCGGGAGAAGAATGGATGATGATTCGTTTCTCGGTCGTCGCCTCGATTTGGGCGATCGCCGCTCTCTTCTCGTTCTGGAGGAACTCCCCCACTTCCTTCGGGACCGTCAGCTCGATGCGTCGGATGTGCTCTCTGGAGACCGCCAGGTTCAACAGGCGGATGATCTCCAGCGCCAGCGACTCGTGGCTCTTGACGAAGCCCATGCCCGCACAATGATGGCAGGCCAGGAACGTGCTGAACTGCAGCGACGGCCGCATCCGCTGGCGCGTCATTTCGACGACGCCGAACCGGCTGATGTGCAGGATCTTGGACCGAGCCCGGTCCGCCTTCACCGCGTCGCGAAACACCTTCTCGACATCTTTGCGGTGTTTGGCGTTCCGCATGTCGATGAAGTCGCAGACGATCAAGCCGCCCAGATCCCGAAGCCGAAGCTGCCGGGCGATCTCGGTGGCGGCCTCCAGGTTGTTCTCGAACGCGGTCTGCTCGGCGTTCTTCTGTTTGCGGAATCGCCCGCTGTTGACGTCGATGGCGACCAGCGCCTCGGTCTGCTCGATCACGATCGAGCCGCCGCTCTTGAGCTCCACCTCGCGGGACTGGATCTTGGCGATCTCGTCCTCGATTCCGTACTTGTGGAACAACGGGATCTTTTCCTCGTAGGTGACGATCTTGGGCTTCATACGCGGCGCCGCGATCGACAGAAAATCCTTGATCTTGCGCACGGTGACGTCCGAGTCGCAGACGATCCGCACGATCTCGGGACCGAAGGTGTCCCGCAGGGCGCGGATCACCAGGTCCGACTCCAGATAAATCTCGCCCGGGGCCTTCTCGCTCTCCATCCTCACCTCGATCGCCCGCCAGAGCCGGTCGAGATACTTCAGATCGGCCTGGATATCTTTTTTCGAAGCTCCCTCGCCGGCGGTGCGGATGATGAATCCATGCCCTTTCGGGGCCTTGCATTCGTCGAACACCGCCGCCAGCCGCTTGCGTTCCTCCTCGTCCTCGATCTTATGCGAAATCCCGTAGTTCTTCATCCACGGCATCATGACCAGGTGCTTGCCCGCCAGAGCCAGATACGTGCTCAGCGTCGGGCCCTTGGTCTTGAGACCCTCCTTCGTGACTTGCACCACGATCTCCTGCCCCCGGCGGAGACAGTTCTGCATCGGGGGACGCTCCTTCAGCGCCTGTCGGCGGCCGATGACTTCCAGGGCATCTTTCTTGCCCCCCGGAAAATAGCGGGGATGCAGATCGCTGATGTGGAGAAAGCCGTTCTTCTCGATCCCGATATCGATGAAGGCGGCCTGAATCCCCGACTCAATATTGACGACCCTGCCCTTATAAATACTGCCCACGTGAGTGCCGGCGCTGACCCGCTCCACATAGAGTTCTTCCAGCTTCGTGTCTTCCACCACCGCAACGCGGCACTCTTCGCGTTCGGCGACATTAATCAACATCTCTCGAGCCATCTTCTACGTCCTTTGCCCCGCTTCCCATACGGGGCGTCTGCGTTGTGCTCTGCAATTTTGTTGTCTCCCATACGACATTGATCCTTCGCACCGGTCCGGCCAGGTCTTCGGTCCGCAGTCCGAAAATCCGCAGGATCTCATCGACCCGGATCGATCCGGCCTCCCCGGTCAGGTGCTGAACGATCAAACGGCCCTCCTGAAGCCGGATCGACAGAAGAAACGCGCGTACGTCGATCTGTTTTGCCGGCTTTGCCTCGCTGGCCGTCCTTTCCACCAGACATCGCGGGCTTCCCATCACCCGTTCCATCTCGCCGTGCAGCCGGTCCGCCAGATCGGAGTTCTCCTCGATCCGCACAGGCACCACGTACTCCGCGGAACGCGGGCCAAACGACGCGTTGGACGCCGCCAGCGTCACCGACAACACGTCCATTCCCTCCGGCAACTGCTCCGCCAGCGCCCGCATCATGGCTGTTTCACACTCCGTCCGATCCCCGGCCGATCGGGCCGTCGGATCCTCGTGAAGCCGCGCGACGAGCAGTTCATCTTCCGCTTCCACACCCACCGGCCTTGGCAACGGCAGCGACAATCGCGGGTGAGGATTGAATCCTTCGCTGTACCGCACCGGGATGCCCGCCCGGACGCACGCCCGCTGCAGGACGCGAAACGTCTCCGCATGCGACAGCATGGCCGCCGGCCCGGCAATCCGAAAACGGATCGCCGCCGTCGCCCGCGTCGGCGACGAGACCCCGGGCCCGCCCTCCTCAGACCGATGCGAATTGTCGCTCCGTGCCTCGATGACCGTCCTCAAATCGCCACTTGTAGATAATCAATCATCAATTCAAAACGCCTCCGGCAGGATCTTCCTGGCGGCGCTGCGGAGATAGCTGGAGATCTGCCGCTCGGAGTTCATCGCAAGCACCTCCCGAGTCAGGTGATTGCAGTCTTCGATGGTGACCGAGCGAATGACCTGCTTGATCTCCGGGATCATCGGCGGCGTCATGGACAGCGTCCGGACGCCCAGCCCCAGCAGGAGCATGACGTACTCGGGCTCGGAGGCCGTCTCGCCGCAGACCGAGACATCGATCTGGGCCTTGTACGCATCCTGAATGACCGTTCGGATCAGGCGGAGCACGGCCGGATCCGCCGCGGAATACAGCGTCGAGACCAGTTCGTTGCCCCGGTCCACAGCCAACGTGTACTGCGTCAGATCGTTGGTGCCGATGCTGAAGAAATCGGCGTCGCGAGCCAGGGTCGAAGCCGTCAGGGCCGCCGACGGCGTCTCAACCATGATGCCCACGCCCAAATGCCGATTGTAGGGAATCCTCTCTTCGTCCAGATCCTCCATCACATCGTGCAGAATCATTTTGGCCTGCATCAACTCCTGGATGTTCGTGATCAGCGGGAACATGATCTTGACCTGCCCCAGGACGGAGGCCCGCAGAATGGCCCGAAGCTGCGTCTTGAACATCGTCAGATTCTGCAGGCAAAACCGGATGGACCGCAGCCCCAGGAAGGGGTTCGGCTCCGCCACCAGCCGGCGGCTCTGGGTGTATTTGTCGGCCCCGAGGTCGAAGGTGCGGATGATCACAGGCTTGTCTTTGAAGACCCGCATCACCTCGGCGTAGGCCTCGTACTGCTCCTGCTCGACCGGCTCGGTCGGCCGGTTCAGGTAGAGGAATTCCGTGCGGTACAGGCCGATGCCTTCGCCGCCCTTTTGCAGCACGACCTCGGCCTCGTCCGGAAATTCGATGTTGCCCAGAAGACGGACCACGACGCCGTCGCGCGTGACCGCAGGCTTTTCGCGGATGCCGTCGAGTTTGTGCTCCATCGCGACGAACTCGCGGGAGTAGACCTCGTATTGGCGGATCGTCTCCTCATCCGGGTTGACGATCACGATGCCGCGGTTGCCGTCGATGATGACTTTGTCGCCGCCGCGAACGACCTCCGTCAGGTCCTCCAGCGCCACGACCGCGGGGATTCCCAAAGATCGGGCGACAATCGCGGTGTGGCTGGTCCGGCCGCCGGCGTCGGTGGCCATGCCGCGGACGTAATCCCGGTTGAAACCGGCTGTCTGCGTCGGGCTCAGTTCCCTGGCGACGACGACGACCTCTTCCCGCAGATGCAGAATGTCCTCTCGTTTGGTCCCGAGGAGCTGGCGAAGCAGACGCCGTTCGATATCGTAAATGTCCGCCGCCCGCTCGCTGATGTAGGCGTCTTTGACGCTTGTGAAGTGCGACGCGATCTCCCGCAGGACGGTCGAGGCGGCGTACTCGGCCGTCACGGACTCGGCGTGGATCATGTCGGTGATCTTGCGCCGCAGGCTGCGGTCCCGCAGGAACCGCATGTGCACCGCGAAGATGTCCTTGATGTGTCCGCCGCCGGCCTTGTCTTGGCCGGCTTCGAGCTTGGTCAACTCCTCGATTGCGCCGCGGAACGCGTTTCGCGCGCGCTGGACCTCCACGATCCTCTGAGAGGATTCGATCTCCCGCCGGGGAATCCGATAATCCTCGGAGTCGATAATCAGGCACTTGCCGATCGACACCCCCGGCGAGACCGCTATTCCCTTCTTTATCTCCATGGCCGGATCTACTGACGGAGCTCTGGAAAATGGCGGATCAGGCCAGGATCCCTCATTCTGCAGAATTCCACTACGTACGTTTCGTTATGCTTGGCCTCATGGCGGCGGCTCTCCGAACAGGCGAATCTCGACCAGTTCTCGCAGCGCTTCGATGGCCTTCTCGGCGTCGGGCCCTTCGGCCCGGATTTTCAGGCGAGTCCCGCATGTGGCCGCCAGCATGCTCATCTGCATGATGCTCTTGCCGTCGGCGGCGGTCTGGTCATTGCTGACGGAAACCTCGCAATTGAACCGGCTCGCCAGATCGACGAACTGCATGGCGGGGCGCATATGGAGACCGTCTGCGTTCTTGATCTCCACGGTCGTCTCAGACACCGGTTTTTCCAAGACCTCGTCTCCCATCAGCAACCAGGGGGCCATCTCCTTCCGCGGAAATCCTCTCGGATCACCAGGAAGGATTCTCGTCCGCCTCTTTGAGCAGGTCTCTCAACTCGTCCGCGTTGCGGCACTGCCGGAGGAACTTGCGGAACCGCTCCTTCTGAAGATGGCGGAAAATGTTCTCCATGGCCTGCAGGTGCTTGTCGGGATTGTCAACCGGGCTGATCAGCAGAATCACCGAATACACGGGCTGCTCATCCAGGGAGGCGAAATCGACGCCGGCCACGCTGTGGCCGACCGCCGCGACGACCTTCTTGGCCGCCGCGTGTTTGACGTGGGGCACGGCCACGCCTTTGCCCATGCCCGTGCTCGCCTCGTTTTCCCGTTTGATCACGGCCTTGGTCACGTCCTTGGCCGAGTCAGCCGGGATTCCGCCCGCGTTGGCCAAAGCCGCCACCAGTTCCGTAATGATCCCATCACGATCCTTGGCCTGTACATCGAGGATCGTCGCATCAAAACACACAAACTCTTCAAACTTCATTCTTTGCGTCCAGCCTTAACCGTAACCGCAATCATCCTAATGACACGAAAAACAACGCCAACATCCACCCTCTCGTTCCCGCGGTCCCATCCATGCGGCCAAGAGGATCTCTACACGCGGGTTGGCTTGATGAAACCATCCCCCTCGCTCATATGCTTGTCGTCTCGTTCCTTCGTCTTCTTCTTGCGGAGCTGCTGCTCGAGCTTGTGGACCGCCCCATCGATGCAAGGATAGGCGTCATCGCCCGATTCGGTCGCCACAAAAAGATTCCCATGCTCTCCCTTGGCAATGATTTCCACACTGATCTTGTTGGCCCCGTGGCTGCTATCGACGACCACATCGACATGGCTGATTCCGTCGTAGTAGCGAGGGAGCTTCGACGTTTTCTCCTCTGCATAGGCCCTGATCGAATCGGTAATGGTAACGTGCTTGCCCGAGATAGTGAAATCCAACGCCTGTCTCCTTAATCAACGTTCACGATTCTCTTGCGGCGGCCGCACCGCTCGACAACCTTCGGCTTCAGGCCGGACCCGTGCCGGACGTCCCCCGCACTGTTGACCGATTCCAGTGTTCTCCGGACGATCTCATCCAAAGCATCCGCCAGCCCTTGGATCGTGATAAACCCAACCATTCCATGTCACAGACGCGGACACAACCCCCGTCTGGAACATCACCACCGTAAGCGCCTTTGCCGCCGGCCTTAAGACCCTCAATCCGGGCAGGCGCGCGGCAAATCGTGCTCTAACTGACGCTGATAGCCTAATTTCCGCTTTCTTTGCAGTCAATAGAAATATCTTCCCGGGGCAGATGCGCCCCCAGCAGATGGACCAACCCGCCCGGAAGCGAAGCAATCACCCAGACAAACCGCTGGCAGAGGGCCAGCACCATGGCCTGCTCGGCCGGAACGCCGGCCAACAGACCGAACATCTTGACCATCCCGGCCTCGAAACCGCCCAGCCCGGCGATGCTCACCGGCACCGCCGCCACCACCCACATGACCGGGAACACCGCCAAATAGTATCGCAGCCCGGC
>CALMMH010000741.1 GCA_937868145.1 uncultured Phycisphaerales bacterium | reverse complement strand
GCGTAGGGGCCGTGGAAGCCCGCGTTGTCCAGTTCCGTGACGGCGTTGATGACGTCGTCGACCGCCGCGCCCACCTCGTTCCACGGTTTGAGTTTGACCGAGCGGGTTCCCGGCGTATTGAGCAGGCCGGTTGCGCCGTGCGGGCCGAAGCCGTTGTAGACGAGGGCGTCCTCCTGGCGGGCCACCGCGACGGCGGCCTTCGTGGCCTGGCCGAGGTCCAGCGGCACGCCCGATTGCTCGGCGGCCGCGACGTCGCGGACCGGCAAGGTGAAATCGCTGCGAAGCATCGCCAGCGGGATCGCGGAGCTTGCGCTGACGGTCACGCCTTCGACGGCCTTGCCGTCGGCGGTCGTATCAGACAGGGGCACGGCCTTGAACCCCAGTCCGAAGGGTCCCAGGGTGTTCAGGATCCGCCGGCCGCTCAGTTGGCTTTTGGCGGCTGCGACCACCGCGTTGTCGATCTGTTCCCACACGCTATCCCCAAACGGCGCGTCGCCGCGATGCAAGTACTGTTCCGACATGACTGGCTCCTGCAATTTATGATTTACGATTTATCATTTACGATTTGAAGAAGAGTTCCGCCGGTTTCTTCACCAACCAGTGGCGACGCTCCGCGGAAATCGTAAATAGTCAATTGTAATTCGCAATTATGATTTCCTCAGGTTCCCGACGGTCGGGATGGACTTGGCCTGGGACGGGGCTTCGCCCCCGGCGGTTTCGGCCGCGAGTTCGTCGACCTCCTGGGCTCCCTTGGCGAGCAACGCCTCTTCGTCCTTGGCCAGGATGCAGATCAGACGCTGAAACTCGCCGGCGTGGACGCGTTCCTCGTTGGCGATGTCGATCAGGACCTTCTTGGCCAGTTCGTTGTCCGTGGCGTCGGCGTGGGCCATGTACGCGTGGACGGCCTCCTGCTCGGCCGCGAGGTTCAGACGCATGGCTCGCAGCAGTTCCGAATCCGTCATTTTGCGTGGGGGGACGACCCCTGTGAACGGGTTGACAAACTCCGGCATGACCGGACCTCCTTTCTACGATGATGATTGATCGTGGATGATCGATAACCGCCAGCGAGACTCCCCGCCGATCATCCCTGTTGATATACCTGTTCTTGTACGGTGTTTCAAGACGATGGTTCACCGCCAGTATAGACGCGAGCAAGATTTTTTGTATGGGGCGGCGGTCAGGATTTTCCGGGTTGTCACGTGGCGAAATGCTTAGCGACTTTGTTGTGAAAACGAGTGCGACGTGCGTGGGTTCCTGGTGCGATCTTTGCGCATAAGAAAACCTGCCTCCCGGCGGACCGGCAGGCAGGTTTTGGCGTTTGGTCACACGACAGTTGTCTGTCAGCGACGGACGTTGAGGAGCTTGTAGGACTCTTCGCCGCCATTGAGCAGATGCACGAGCGGTTGCGGTCGGTCTGTGCCTTCGACGAACTTCGGGCGGGCGGACCACGGCGTGACGCTCAGCACGCCCATCATGTCCATCCAGTGCTGCAAGCGAGCCACCGGCAGGTTCCAGGTCATGTGGAAGTGGTTGGCCGGCGGGTACTGCTTGTATTCGGTCATGCTGGCGTACTTCGGAATTATAAAGGAGTGCGGCCAGGTCGGGTTTGTGAGGTTGCACATGGCCTTCTCGATTTCCTTGGGGACTTCGGTGGTCTCGGCCTCGTCCCAGATCAGGCTGAACATGCCGCTGAGGCTGCTGTAGGCCATGCGGCCGGCGATGCCTTTGATGCCGGCGGGCGTCATGAACGTGACGGAGTTCCCGCCGCCGGGGAAGTAGCCGGGATCGGCGAACGGCATGGAGACCTGCTCCATGATCTGCTTGACCGTCGTGCCGGGGGCCGCGGCCCAGTCGAACGCCGCGCTGCCCGAGTTGTTGCCGTCGACGAGGCCCTTCTTGTACCAGTCGGCGTTGGTGTCGAGCTTCTTGAGACCCAGCTTCTCAGCGAGGCCCTTGATCTCCCACGCTTCCCACACCTTGCGGAAGTCCATGAACAGCGGGGGATTGCCGCCGCTGAGATACGTCATGAAGAGCATCGTCAACAGACCCTGCATGTCGGCCTCGGTCGCGTACGGCACAGGGGCCTTGGCGCCGGTGTAGTCGAACGTGCTGTTGAAGAACGACTCCATCACGTCGGCAATCGGCAGGGGGATGCCCCGGGGGTCGCTGCCCCACTCGAGCTGGTTCATGAAGCCGCCGCCGACCGCGTTGAGGTCCGCCAGCAGGTCCCGCACGATCAGGTACAACGCGAGGGACTGATTGAACCGCTCGCTGTCCTGGTCGTTGTTCAGGTCCAGCCGGTTGCCGACGTAGCGGTCGATCCAGCCACGCAGGTCCTTGAGATCCTTTTCCTTATAGGCCTTTTTATTGAGCATGTCGGCCAGGAGCTTCATGTCCAGCCGGGTGATTTCCAGCCCGAACGTGTTTCGCGTCGGGATGACGTGCGCCAGGGCCGTCTCCATGCCCATCGAGTCGTGACCGAAGACCACGACGCGCCGGCCCCTCAGGGCCACCGCGGTCACGGCCGCATAGCACCAGTCGATCAGGTTCTTGGCGGTCCCGTCGGTCATCTCGGGCTCGAGCCCGGTGTCCGGCCAGCTTCCGACGTTCAGCGTGGACATCCGGCCGTACTGGGCCAGGGCGCCGTTCAGGGCGTGGGCATAGACCACGCCGGGCTTCGGGCCGCTGTTGCCGCAGGTGATGTTGATCGGCGTGCCGGCCGGGAACTGCTGGAGCAGCGAGATCGTCGTCAGTTGCGGGAACGACCACGGGTCCGCGGCGCAGACGATGATGTCGACGTCCGCCTTGCGAAACTGCTGGGCGACGATGTCGGCTTCGGCCTCGCCGTCGACGAGCACGGTGGAGTACACCACCGGCACCGGCGTCTTGTCCGGCATCACGACGGCGCCGCTGATCGTCTCGGCGACCATCTGGCCGACATTCCGGCACCGCTTTCGGCTGTCCTCGTCGATTCGCGGATCCCCAACGGCAAACACTCCAATCACAGGGACTTTCGGCGTCGCCTTGCGGATTGCCGGCAATCTCGTCGCTTCACCTCTCTTGGCCATGCAGCTACCCCTTCCTATGGATTATCGATTATTGATGATTGATGATTTGCATCACAGATGCCTGGGACCGGTCCTAGGGCACTTATCAATCATCCATTATCCTTGATCAATTCTTTTGGGTTTTCCAGCGTCT
>CALMMH010000740.1 GCA_937868145.1 uncultured Phycisphaerales bacterium | reverse complement strand
CACTGCGGTGTTTGTCCGCGAAGAGCGGTCGCGTGCGTATCTTGAGGAACATGGAATCACGCGAAATGTTCACCTGATGCCGGATCCGGCCTTTGTCATGGATCCTGAGCCCGTGAGCGATTCCCGTATCGGAGGGGATTTGCCGCCGGAAGCGATAGGGGTCAATCTGAGCCCGCTGATGGCGAAGTACGTGACCAACGGGGATCGGGTGGCCTGGCAGAATATCGGAGTCGAAATCGTGCGAAAGCTGCTGCACACCCAGGGGCGCCCCGTCATACTGATCCCGCACGTAACATCCCCACACAGCGACGACCATCTGTTTCTGAGCCAAATTCAGTCACAACTGCCGGCCGAAAGGGTGGCGATTCTTCCCAGGACACTTTCCGCGGCGAACATCAAATACGTCATATCGAGGCTGTCCTGCCTGATCGCGGCCCGGACCCACGCCACCATTGCTTCGTTTTCCACAGGTGTGCCAACCGTGAGTTTGGCCTACAGCCGGAAAGCCTGGGGAATCAACGAGATGCTGTTCGGCCACTCTCGCTATGTGGTGGCGCCAACCGCCATGACGCCGGACACGGTGCTGGAAACCGTGGCCCGCGTTTTCACCGACGCCCCATGGATTCGGAACTGTCTATCTGACAAGATGGCGACGATCTCGAGGGATGTCATGGCCGCGGGGCACGCCCTCCAGCACGTCGTCGCCTCCAATTGAGCCAACTGAGGTGAAAGGTTATGAATCCTCCCCGTGTCACGGTCGTCATGCCGTTGTTCAACAAAGCGTCCTATGTCCGCCGGGCGCTGGCATCGGTGCTGGGCCAGACGTTCCAGGATTTCGAGATTGTTGTCGTGAACGATGGGTCAACGGACGGCGGGCCGGACCTCGTGAGGCAAATCCAAGACCCGCGGATTCGTCTGCTCGACCAGAAGAATGCCGGGGTCTCGGCCGCACGCAATCGAGGTATTCGAGAAGCGCAGTCGGAACTGGTGGCGTTTCTTGATGCCGACGACGAGTGGACGTCGGCATTTCTCGACACTGTGCTGAGCCTTAGAGCGAAGTACCCGGAAGCCGGGGCTTACGCGACCGCCTATCGAATCGTCATGCCGGAGGGCGCCGTCAGGGATGTGATTGCGCCGGCTTGCTCGTGCGACGGCTCGCAAGCCCTGTTGAAGAGCTATTTCCGCATTGCGCACCAATGCCCCGTGTGCTCCTCTGCGGTGGCCGTTCCACTCGGCAGATTCATGGAGGTCGGCTATTTCCGTGAAGGGGTGACGCTGGGGGAGGACGTCGACCTGTGGCTGCGGATAGCGGCCTATTCCGACATTGCATATTCTCGCACCGTCTGTGCCGTGTACCACTTTGGCGGTGCGGGAAGCGCCTGTCAGAGTCCCTCTACAGGCACACTCTCGCTGATGGAGGAGAGTCTCGCGCAAATCACGGCGGATGCCGGAGTCTCTGACGAGACGAAGGACGAAATAAGGTGTTACGTCCGACGGTACCGGCTGGCGGCGATCAGGCTGTACTGCCTGTGCGGGGACCTGTGTGGCGCAAAGAGGCTCTTGCGCCATCTGGGGCCGCAGTCTCTCGGACACCTGTCGTGGCTTCGCTTGTGGGCCATGGTGCAAGTGTCCCCCGGCCTGCCATCATTGCTTCGCTGGTGCGACATCATCCTCCTGCGCAGGCGGGCAAGACGCCGCCGTGCACCGCAGTTGCCACCAGCCAAGCCGGACCGGAAACCGTCTACCACACCGGCGCGACTCGAGACGTAGCAGGCGGACCCACTCACGCGGTGAGGAGCGAGTGATTGCATGAATGATGACATCTACAGAAACGGCGTCTACCTCGAAAAAAATCCCAC
>CALMMH010000739.1 GCA_937868145.1 uncultured Phycisphaerales bacterium | reverse complement strand
ACAGCGCGCACAACAAGGTGATGGTGATCGACGGCCAGACGGTGATCTACATGGGCGCGGGCCGGGGCATCAAGGCCGTGAAGATCGAGAAGAAGGGCGACGGGTTTGCCACCAACGAACTCTGGAGCAATCCCGAGATCGCTCCCCAGTTCCACACGCCGGTGCTCAAGGATGGTTTCCTGTTCGGCCTTTCGGATAAGGGCAATTTGTTCTGCGTCGACGCCGAGACCGGCAAGACAGCGTGGATCGACCAGATCTCGCGCGACCGCGGCGGTTTTGCGGCCGTGGTCGGTGCGGGCCCCTGCCTGATGGCTCTGCCCAGCAGCTCCGAGCTGACGGTCTTCAAGCCCAGCGGCCAGGAGTACACGGAACTGGCGAAGATCAAGGTCTCCGATACGCCGATCTACGCGCACCCGGTGATCGCGGGCAATCGCATCATCATCAAGGACCAGGAAACGGTCGCGATGCTGACGATCAATTGATGGGAATCATCGACCGGTCGCGGATGGCTCCGCCTGCTCGTAGATGCGGGCAATCTCGCGTACGAGGGGCTCGAGCTTGGAGAAGTATTCGGCTTCGGAGTATCGGGACTTCGTGTCCCGCAGCTCCATGATCTGGAGCTCAAGCCGGTCCCGTTTGGCCCGCAGCTCCGGCGGCATAGCGGTCTCCGTCGGGCTGTGGACGAGATGGAACTGGTGGGCCCGATAGCCGTCGAGGGATGCGTCGTCCCGGGCCTTCTGTACCGGTCGGATGCCGCGGAACCACTCGGCGGGCGTGCCCAGAGCATCGCCGTTGTCGTCGAGTAGCGCGTGCTCGGTCGCGAGCCGGCCGGCCGCTGTGTAGAACGCGCCGACGGCGTGAGAAGCGGTGAGATAGGCTTCGAGCAGAGAGGTCTGGCCGTCCTTGTCGAGGTCGGCCTGCGGATTGGCGATCGCCTCGGAGAGATATTGCCCGAAACGAGCGTAGTTATGCTCGAAGCCGCTCTTGGTCGCAGTGATCACGACCCGGCCGGGGGCGGACAGTTCCTTTACGAACGGAGCGCTCGCCGAGGTCGTGTCGATCACGGCGATGGGCCTGTCCATCGGCTTGAGCCATTCGGCCAGGTCGTTCGCCGAGACGTCGGGTCCGCGAACATTGAACCGGGCCGTCTGGCCGTCGAAGGTGCCGTGGCCGATCAGGACCAACCACAAAGGGGCGGTCGTTTGTTGTGACTTCTCTGCCAATACCGCCTGGAGCTTCGCGCGATCCGTCGTGTCCTCATCCAAATCCAGGCCGATGAGGACGAACTCGGCGTTGCCCTTTGCGCAGGCCTGCTTCCAGAGATCCGCCCACCGGGCGAATTGCGGCGCGTACTCCGGCGCCCCGGCGGAGCCCACGACGACGATCACCGTTTGAGACGAAGCAGAGGCGGTGTCCACCGCCTTTGCGCCAAGCGAACCGATCAACAAGGTCAATAAGGTCAATAGGGTCCTCACGGCAACCCTTTCCAACGACGAAGCGCCCACTCGGCGATGAAGCAACTCAAAGCGAAGAGGAACACCGCCGGCACGACTCCCGGCAAGTCCCACAAGGGCCGGACCCACACTTCGCTGATCGGGGCCTTCCGGTTCGGCAGGTTGCGGGCGAACTTGTCCAACTCGTCCACTTCGACGAGCCGGCCGCCGGTCTGACGGGCGATCTTCTCCAGCAACGGCCGGTTGGTCCGAATGGACGCGAATTCGCGGCCCTCCAGGTCGACCGCCCATCCGGTCTGGGCCTCGCTCAACCGAGTCCCTTTGGCATCCATGGCCGCGACGTGGACGAAGTATCCGCCGCTGTCGCGGGGGACGTACGCGGCCTCGAACAAGCCGTTCTCCGTGGCGGCGGGGACCGCGGTCAGTCGAACCATTTCACCCGATGGCTCGATCACTTCCATCGAGAGCGAGGCGTCGTCCATCGGCTCGAAGGCCTTGTCGCGGACGCGGACCTGGAGCGTGACCGGTTGATTCGTTTCCTCGAGCTTGTGATTGACCTGGAGCGAAACCCTCGCGGGCACGTCGGCGATGAGCCATCGCAGCAGTTGTCGCCAGAACTTGTCCATATCCTCGTGCATCTCGGGCTTTCGCATGCCCCAGCGCCAGATGTCGCCGACGACCAGGGCCGCCGAGCG
>CALMMH010000738.1 GCA_937868145.1 uncultured Phycisphaerales bacterium | reverse complement strand
GTTCAGAGAGGTCGGAGTTATAAAAATCGCAGTTGATAAAGCGGCAATTATCATACTCACCCACGCGGGGCCGGGGCGGATTTGCCCCGGTAGACGATCGCGCCGGTGGGGCACTTGTTGTAGGCCGCCTCGTTCTGGCCGTTGGGTTCGAATTTCGCGTAGTCCATGCGGGCGAGATTGTCCTGGATCGCGAAGGCGTCGCTCTGCTTGGCGCACAGGCCGCAACCGATGCAGCCGACCTGACAGAAGGACCGCGTGTACTTGCCGTTCTCTTTGCTGCTGCACCCGACGGTCATCATGTTCTCGTGGCTGAAGGGAACCATCTGGATCAAGTTGCGAGGGCAGGCCTTCGAGCAGGCCCCGCAGCCGGTGCACTTGTCGTAATCCACGGTGGCCAAGCCATCGACGATGTGCAGGGCGTCGAACTTGCAGGCGCGAGTGCAGTCTCCGAAGCTCAGGCAGCCGAACTTGCAGGCCTGGACGTTCGCCAGAGCGTTGGCCGACGTGCAACTCGGGATGCCCTGGTAGCGGCCGTAGAAGGTCTTGTCGTCGGTGTGGGCCCGGCAATGGACGATGGGCCGAACGGGAGCGCCCTGGTTGCTGATCTGGATATTGAGGATCTCAGCGATCTTGGCCGCAACAGCGGCCCCGCCGGGGGCGCACTTGCCAATCAGCGTGGGATCTTTCTGAACGGCGGGGGCGTACTGCCCGCATCCGGCGAATCCGCACGCGCCGCATTCGACGTGCGGCAGCACCTGGTAGATCTGCTCGACTTGGGGGTCGACCTCGACCTTCAGTCGGATGCTGGCAATCAGCAGGACAATGGCAAACGCGCCGCCGAGACCCAACATGATCACGCCCGCGGGCCAGGCATTATTCCAAAGATCGAGGATGGTCAGAAGGATCATTTAATCATTCCTGCAAAACCCATGAACGCCATCGTGAGGATACCGGCTGTGATCAGCGTGATCGGAGCGCCTTTGAGGGCCTCCGGCACATCGGAAAGCATCAACTCTTCGCGGATACCGGCCATGATGCAGATGGCCACGGTGAATCCCATCCCGGTTCCTGTACTTAGAACGACCGCTTCGAGCAAATTGTTCGTGCCCCAGACGTCCAAAAACAGACAGATGCCGAGGACCACGCAGTTCGTCGAGATCAGCGGCAGAAAGATCCCGAAGGCCTCGTACAACGCGGGGAAGAACCGCCGCACGTACATTTCGACCAGTTGCACCGCCCCGGCGATGATGACGATGTAGCAGATGTAGCGGGTGATCTCCAGGTGCAGCGGGGTGAGCACCCAGGCGTCCACCATCCAGGTCAGCGTTCCGCTCAGAGCGGTGACGAACGTGACGGCCAGGCCCATGCCCAGCGCTTTGTCGAGGTGGCCGGAAACGCCGAGATACGGACAGGTTCCCAGAAACTTCGTGAACACGAAGTTGTTTACGAGCACGACCGACAGGAACCCCATGAGCAGTGCGACGAAGGTATCCATTTCATGCCCCTTTCTTGCGAGTCAACGCAGTGATCAGGCCCAGGATCAGGCCGAGCGTGACGAAGGCCCCGACGGGCATCTGGAACGCCAGCCAGGGCACGAACGCTTTCGGCATCACCTGGATGTCGAAGACATGGCCCGTCGCGAGCAGTTCCCGGATGCCGGCGAGCGTGCACAGGGCCAGGGTGAAGCCCGTTCCCATGCCGATGCCGTCGAGGATGCTGATCACCATGCCGGACTTGCTGGCGCAGGCTTCGGCGCGGAAGATGATCAGGCAGTTGACGATGATCAGGGGAACATACGCCCCGAGCATCTCGCTCATCTTCGGCGTGTAAGCTTTGAGGAACATGTCGCAGATCGTCACGAACGTGGCGATCGTGACGGTGAACATGATGATTCGCACGTGCGGCTTGATGAGGTTCCGCATCAGACTCACGACGATGTTGCTGCACACGAGCACGAAGATCACGCTCAGGCCCATGGTCAGCGCCGGCTTGACGGCGGTGGTGACCGCCAGGGGCGGGCACAACCCGATGAGCAGGCGGAACGTCGGATTCTCTTTCCACAGGCCCGTGAAGAGCGCCGCGGAGTAAGGGCTGGACAGGCTATCGTTGCTGGCTGACATTTCCGATCAACCCTTTCTTTGTCATTTGGTCCTTGATCTGCACGACGAAGGTGTTGACGAGGTTGACGACTGCCGTGCTGGTGACCGTTGCGCCGGTTATCGCCACGATTTGCGAATCGACCGCGGCGGGATTGCCCGTCTTCGACAGCGTCAACGGCTCCGTTGGGGCATTGACGAATTGATTGCGGTAGTAGTCGTTCTTCATCTGGTCGCCGAAGCCCGGCGTTTCACTGCTGACCAGGACATTGTAGCCCCTGAGCTTCTGGAAATCCTTGTCCGCGGCCATGACCAGCTCGATGTCGCCGGAGAAGCCTGAGCCGTGAGCCATAAAGCTCCAGCCGATGCGCTGCTTGTCGGCCGACAACGCTTCGAAGATTCGGGCGGCTTCCTTCGTGCCGTCGGGCAGCGTGACCTCGATCTCGGCCTGAACCGGCTGAAAAATCGCTGCGTCGGGCAACAGGGTCCTGGTCAGCTCGTTGAGCTTCGCGGTCTTGTTCTGTTCGATCTTGCCCGACAGGGCGGCGTTGGTCACCGCGATCAGGAGGCCGAAGAAGAAGGAGCTGGCCAGGAGCAGCCAACTCTCCTGGACGAAAAGTTTCAGTTTAAGCATTGGGTCTTCCTCCCACCGGAACCGGCCGGAAGAGCCTGTCGATCAGGGGTCTGAGACTGTTGGCCAGGAGCACGGCGTACATGAAACCCTCGGGATACTCGCCGACGATTCGCACGAAGACGGTGAACCCGCCGATGATGGCTCCGAAGATCCATTGGCCGCGGACCGTCAGCGGGGCGGTCACAGGGTCCGTGGCGATGAAGAACGCTCCCAGCAGCAGCGCGCCGCTGGTCAGATGATAAAACGGCTGAACGTAGGCGTCGGAATTCGCCAGATAGGCGATGCCCGCGGTGACAAACGCCGAGATCAAGACGGCCAGGGGGATATGGATTCCGATGGTCTTTCGGACGATCAGATAGAGCCCGCCGAGCAGCAGGGCGATGGCGCTGGTTTCGCCGAGCGAGCCGGCCTCTTCACCGAGCAGGCTCTTCCACAGGGGAAGCCGCTCGTTGTAGATGGAGGCGCCGTTCTCATCCTTGATTGCGACCTTGCTCCAGGCCAGCGGCGTGGCCTGCGTTCGGGCGTCGACCAGGTTGTCGGGCCCGACCTGCGGCAGATTCGCGTCGATGGTCGCCGGCACGGTCCATGTCGTCATGAGGATGCCGAAGGAAGCCGTGAGAAACGCGCGGCCGACCATCGCGGGGTTGAAGATGTTGGCCCCGAGTCCACCGAAGACCATCTTGCCGATACCGACGGCGAAGACCGCTCCGACGGCGCCCGCCCAGAGCGGAAAGGCCGGGGGCAGAGACATCGCCAGGATCACGCCAGTGACAACGACGCTGAGATCTCCGAGCGAGTTGGGCCTCTTGCGAATCAGGTTGCACAGCCATTCGGTGGCCAGGCACCAGACCACGCAGACAGCCAGAAGCGCCAGACCTGGGCCGCGGAAATAGAAGCCCGCGGCGATCACGGCGGGCATCAGCCCGATGAGAACATCGAGCATGATCCGCCGAGTCGACAGGGACTGGCGAATGTGGGGAGCGAACGATACGTTGATCTCTTGGGGCATCGATGAGTTCCTTGGCATTGGGGAGGAACGGGCCTCGGTCAACTCGGCATCTTCTTCTTCTGCCGGGCCAGGAGGATTTTGCCCGTTTTGATATAGCCGGTCAGGTCGATGTTGGCCGGGCACACGTAGCTGCAACACCCGCACTCGATGCACGCGGTCATGTAGTAGCTCTGCGCCAGGTCCAGCATGTTGTTCTTCACCGCATGCGCGATCTTGGTCGGACAGAGATTCTCGGGGCAGGCGGCGATGCATCGGCCACACCGGATGCACGGGGTCTGTCGCAATTCGAATCGGTCCTTGCCGATCTGCTGCTTCGTCAGGACCATCAGGGCACCGCCGGTCTTGGTGATCGGCGTGCTCAGATCGGCGATGGCGATCCCCATCATCGGACCGCCCAGGACGACCTTCACCGCGTCGTCCGTCATGCCGCCGCAATGGTCGATCAGCGTCTGCACGGTCGTTCCGAGCTGGACGTAGTAATTGCCCGGCTTGGCGATTCCTTTGCCTGTGACGGTGACCACGCGATGGGTCAAAGGCCGGTTGCAGACGACCGCGTCGGCGATCGCCGCGGCGGTGGCGACGTTGCTGACGACCACGCCGATCATGGGCGGGATGCCGCCGGTCGGGACGACCTTCTTTGCTACTGCGCGGATGAGCTGCCGCTCGCCGCCCTGCGGGTACTTGGTTTTGACGGGCGCCACGCGAATGGCCGAGGCCAGCCCGAGCTTCTGCAGCGACGCGTTCATCCGCTCGATGGCCTTGGGCTTGTTGTCCTCGATGGCGATGTAGACGTCCTTGGCCCCGCAGGCCCGGGCGACGAGTTGAACGCCCGTGACGACCTGCTCGGTCCACTCCATCAGGACGCGATAGTCGCAGGTGATGTACGGCTCGCATTCGCAGCCATTGATGATCAGCGTGTCCTTGGGCACCTTGGCGTCGGGCTGAATCTTGACGCTCGTCGGGAAGCCCGCGCCGCCCATGCCGACGATTCCGGCCTCGCGAACCGCGTTGCAGATCTGTTCGGAGGTGTACGCGTTCGGATCGAAGCCTTGCGGCCGCTGAAACGACGGCAACACAGGCTGGGCCGGCGAGTCGGCCTCGACAACGACGCCGAGCGTGCGTCCGAGGACCACGTGCGGCAGCAGCGTGATGTCCTTGACCTTGCCGGCCACCGGCGTATGGACCGGCGCGCAGACAAACGCCTTGCACTCGCCGATCCTCTGGCCGGCGGTGAGGGCGTCGCCTTTCTTGACGGCCGCTTGGGCAGGAGCCCCGATATGTTGACTGAGAAGTATGGCAAGCTCTTTCGCCGCAGGCCCAGGTTCAATCGCCCGATCCTCGGTGAGATGTTTGCCCTCCGGCGGATGCACTCCTCCGGCGAAAGAGCGGCTGTCTTGTGTCGCTGTGGTCATACAGTTTATTCCGGAACCTACTTTCTTCGATGCTGTCGAGTCAAGACACGCACAACCAGCATCACACCTGCCGTGGCGGCCAGAGCCAGCGCCGCCGCAAGCGGCATCTGAACCCTCGCACCCACGACCCCTTCCATGAGCCGGCCAAATCCCGCCAACGCCCCAATGAATACGACAATCGGCACCAGGAAGGCGAGCACAACCGTCCAGGCTATCGACGGACCTTCGACACAGCCAAGCTGCTCGTAGACTTTCTTGCAGTCGTGGGCGTGGCTACAGCCTTCGCAGGATTCGGATTGAGCCATCCTTTTCTCTACCATTGAGGTAAAGCCGCCAGTATAATGCTCCCGATTCGACTTTCAAGGAAAATCTATCACTTCAGGAGCGTGTTGTTGTGATGCGCGGAACGATTCTCGCAACCTTGTTTCTGGGGCCAGTGTTGACGATCATCTTGTCGAGTTGTGCCGTCAATCCCGTTACGGGGGAAGAGGAGATGATGTTCTTCTCACCGGAGAAGGACGTGGCTTTGGGCCGCAAGTACGCCCCTGCGATTGAGAAGGAACTCGGCGGGTTGGTTCCCGACGACAACCTGCAGAATTACGTCAATCAGATCGGCCAGAAGATCGCCCGGGTGTGCCATCAGCCGGACCTTTCGTACCATTTCGCCGTCGTGGAAAAGGGCGGCGCCAACGCGTTGGCCGTGCCCGGCGGTTACGTCTACGTCACCCGGGAGTTGCTCGAAGAACTCAAGTCGGAGGCTCAACTGGCCGCGATCCTCGGGCACGAGGTCGGGCATGTGGTCGCCCGCGACACGATGGCGGCCCTCAGTCGCCAGATCGGCATGACGGCCCTGGTGGCGGCAGTGGGCGCAACCGACGATTCGGGCCGAGGGGTTGGTGGGGCGAGCTTCGTCGCCGCAACGCTGTCGCTGCAATACAGCCGGGAAGATGAGAAGGACGCGGACATGACCGGGCTGTCGTACATGACCCAGGCCGGCTACGATCCCAACGGCATCGTTGAGACCATGCGAATTCTTCAGGAACTCCAGACGTATCGGCCGGTCGAATTCTTCTCCACACACCCCAATCCGGAAAGCCGAATCGCCTACCTGGAAGATAGGATTGCCCGCCGTTACGCCGGCTTGGGCGCTCTGAAGGTCGGCACGGAGGAATACGCGGAGAAGATCTTGACGCCGCTGAGTCAGATGAAGGAGAAAGAGCGGATCAAGACGCCGACTCTGGAGCCTTGGGGGACCAAGGAGAAGCCGGCTTTTTGAGGCGAGTCCGGCTTCGCACACGTCGGTCACGGCACAGGGCTTGCGTTACTTCTGTGCGGCTTTGTTGGCTTCCCGCTTGGCCAGCGTGGCGCTGTGCTTGCACTTGGGGCATCGGTCCGGCAGATCGTTCGGGACGCTGTTTTCTCGGAAGATCTCGCCGCACTTCTCGCATTTATATGCCTTGAGAATTCCATCCTGACCGCATTTCTGGCACGTCAGAGGAAGCAGAACGGGCATGGACGAGGGATTCGCCAATGACTTCTCGCTGGCTTCCTTCAGATACTGCTTGAGACTCATTTCATAGCTCTGATTGCACTTGATGCATTTGACCCAGGTCGTCTCGGCGTCGGGAATCTCGGAGGCGGCTTCGTCCCCTCCCCTGAGGAGCATCACAACCACGATCGCGAGGCACAAGACGATCACACCGGCATAGATCAGATTCTTCATCGATCAGACCTCCCAAGAGTGGACAAGCGACTCACTGCCCACCACATTTCTCGATTCGGATGACGTGCAACATTCCTCGCCAGCGACGGCGTCGAGCGTGAGGATACCGCCGAACCGTCGTGGTGTCAAACGCTTGTCTTGGCTGGGGTTGAGTGACCCGCCATTTGCAGGATGCGGGCCGGCTCTTCCGGAAAACCGGTTCGGGCCGAGAGATAGGCCGATTCCAGC
>CALMMH010000737.1 GCA_937868145.1 uncultured Phycisphaerales bacterium | reverse complement strand
GAAGCCGATCTGGTAGTTCTCGCCGTCGCCGCGTCCGGTCGTGGGCTGGTCCTTTTATTGAAACCAGTGCGTTCCGACGATGCCGGGATTCCGCAGGGCGCTTTGCACGTAGCTTTTGTACTTGTCCGCACGGTCCTGCTGACTCTCGGTTCTGCGAAGGCCGGTGTGGAACAGGCCTCGGTCCAGGGCGCCGAAATGGAACTCGCCGATCATCAGCGGCATGTCGAGTTCGTCGGGCAGTCGCAGACCCTCGACACCATATTCATACCGGTTGTAGCTCACGACGTCGCAGAACTTTGCTGCGGCCCGGGTGGCCCGATCGTTCACCCAGGCGAATCGGCAGCCCAGATAGAGCTGATTGGGGGCCACTCTCTTGACCTCCTTGCGGATCGTGCTGAAATAAGTCTCGGCGGTCTTGGTGTAGAATTCCTGCAGGTCCTCGCGGGCCTTGGCTGGATCCGGGGCCTGGCGACTCTCCACCATCGCCTGCCAGGAAGCGTACTGAGTGCCCCAGACTTCGTTGAGGTTCTCGATGGTCTCGTACTTGGCTTCCAGGTCATCGATCAAGATGTTCTTGGCCGGCTGGTCGGCCGGCGAGACCAACGCCGCCACGGCCAGCGAGGTGTCGTCGCCCCAGGCGAGTTCGTTGTGCACGAAGTACCCGATGCACCAGGGGTCGCCTGTGGTCTTGTCCCGCTCGGATTCGAGTCGCTTTCGCAGATTCTCCTGGAAACTCGGATCGAAGACGTCGTAGAACTTGCCCCAGTATCCCTCGGAGCCCTCGAGCTTTCGGGCCTCGAAGTGGATCGTTCCCACGTAGGGGGTCAGTCTCAGGAGATACACTTGTTCGGCGGACCAGTTCGCGATCGTATTGACGCCCCAGCTTTCGAGCCGCCTGTGCGTGACGTCGGCGAACGCCGTTTCGAACTCTTCGCCATACTTGTGCAGAAGGTTGGCCCGGCCGAAGTCGTAGGTTCTGTACGGCGTATGATTGCTGTAGTAACCATGGGGGGCCCAGGTTCCCTGGCCATAGAATTGAGCCAGGGGAGAGGCTTGCTCAGGCAGGGCGCGGAAATACGGCAGCCGGTCGGTGATCGGTGTTGGATCGCCATCGTTGATGCAGTCGATCCCGTGCGACCAGAACAGCCGCCCGGTGGGATCGACGAGCCACCATTTGCCCTTGTGTTTTTGAACGCGGAAGTAGCCCGTTGCCTTGAGCCGGGGGCCCTCGATCCAGCCCCCGTACTTGTTCCAGCTCTGAGGCCGGGTGTGGGTCTTGAGGTCCTCCTGTTCTTGCTGACTCTGGAGGAGCATCGCCGCGACGGAATGGATCTTGCCGGGCCAATCCTTGTGGACGTACTGACCGAACTCATCGATGAACGGCAGGAACGTGGATGTGTCCAAGATTTGGATCCGGCCGCCGGCGCGGATGTTGTCGATCTGAATGACGGGGTCCTGGGCCGGACGCGTTACGAAAATCACCAACTGGGTGACGTTCGCGGTGTCGAGCGGGCCCGCATGGACGGGATTGCCCCGCATGCCGATCAGGTCCAGCGATTTGTCGAGCTTCCAGGGGACCGGGAAGACGCGGACGGTCAACGTCTGCGACGTCCCCGGTTCGAGGAGGACCTGGTCTGTGACGCAGTGATTCGTGCCGTCGGCGCCGGGGTTGTCCACCCGGCAATAGACGGTCAGCGGCTGCGCGCTCCGGTTGGCGACGTCAAGCGAGACGTATTCGCAGGCGGAGAGATCCCACTTGCCGCCGGGGGCCTTGAGCGTCACGCCGGGCCAGGGCTCCTTGTGGCCCAAATCGATGCGCAGGGCGCCCGCGGACGTCACCGTCGCTTTGGCGTCGTTGGTCGCAACGCCGCCAACGTCGAAGCCCGGCCCGAAATCGAAGAGGACCACAGGTTGGGCATCGTCGGCCAATGCGGGCCACGCTGCGGCCAGGATCGTCAGGCACAGGACGCGGAGGGCTATCAGTCGATCTCTCATGGATCTACCTCTTAAATGAGCTCTTGGGTTGCTCCTGGATATCCAGCTTCATCTCGTACGCGAATTCGCCGGGACGGGTCGTGAATCGGATGAGTCCGTCCGTCTGGTCGAACTCGACGGGGCGGAGTTCCCGCCCCTGGGCGTCGATCGCGACAACCGACCGGGCCTTGTCCGATTCGCCCAGACCCAGCTTGGCTGGTTTCAGCGTTACCGAGAACGGGCCGAGCTGCGGCAGGGGAGTGATTGTAAGCTGATTCCCCGTCCGCTCGCAGCGAAACGCTCCTTCTGTGATCGCGGGTCCGAAATCGACCGCGACTCGGTCGATGTTCCACGTGGGGGACTCCTGACCGACGGCGTCGGCCTTGACCAGACGCAGTCCTCCGTTGCGGTCGGAGGAGTCGGAAACGACCAGCGTCCCCAGCTTGTATCGCATCGTCCCGTCGTCGGCGCCGAGCAGGCCGTAGCGACGCCCGGCGGCGGGGTCCCACAGGCCGACCAGGATCTCATACTCGCCGGGCCCGCACTGCGCCGGGACTTGAACGACCCAGTCGTCGCCCAGACGGATCGTGCCTGTCCACTGGCTTGTGTCGGGCGAGGGCCGGCCGCCGCTCTGGAAGGCGATGCCGTCCGAGCGGGCCGATTGATCGCTCGTGAAGTGGATGAACACGTGCAGATCCTTCGACGCCGGCTCGTGGGCCTGCCAGCTTGTGATGAGCTTGAACCGCCGGTCTCCCAGGAGCGAGAGGCTCTCGGCCTGCGGGCGAATCGCCAATTGGCCCTCGGGCCCGAAACCTCTGGCGTTGAAGTACCATCGATTCGGGCCTCGTGATTGCTCCACCAGAACGCCGTCGATTCTCTCCACACTTGACTCGACGTCGCCGTTGACTGCGCAATATCCATAGGGCGGTAGGGTACGCCCGGCCGTTTGCCAATCGCTTTGCCCGCGATTCACGCTAACCGTCGCGCCGGATTTCCACTCGACGATTTGCCGGTGGATGTCGCCGTCGACGAACTGCACGTCGGCGATCTCGTCAAACGCGATGCTGCGCACCAGATCCTGAGCCAGCCAGTACTTCCGCACCGCGCCGCGACCGAACGCCTGCGCGTCGATCATCAACGCGTGGCCCTCCAGGATCTCGGCGCTGAGGTAGTCATCGCTTTCGATGCCGTGGGCCTGCCGGCTTCGTCCGCCCTGGTAGCGGTCGGAGTAGCCGACGCCGTGCAGGCTGAACTTGTCGTGCAGGACCGCGTCATACCACGGCGTCCGCTCCCAGTCCCGGCAATTCAGCGTGATGCAGAACGGCTTGCTCTCGGGCGAGAGCTGCAAGTGCTGGCAGTCCGCGCCGTCCAGGTAGCCGATCAACTGGTCGTCTCCGGCCTCGGAGGTCGTCGGGGCGTTGCCGCCCAGTGTGTCGCGAATCCAGGCGAAGGCCTCGCCCCAACTCCTGCGGGTCTCCAGCATCGAATGGAACAGGCCGGATCGGTCGTAGAAGTCGATGCAGTTGATCGAGGTGAAAACGTCGATGAAATAGCTCGTGGGCTTGAGGTTCGGTCCGATCAGCCCGAGATTCCGTTGAAGCCACGGCATGAAGCAGTCCGGCCGCCAGCGGTAGCTTTGGGCGCCGCGGCCGTCGTTGAGCCAGGCCTGGATGGGTCGGCCGTCCTCCGTGAAGCAGATGAGATCGTAGCTGTAGCCCTGCGCGTCCGGATAGAAGTCGATGTAGTTGTCGTGCAGGCCCCAGGGGATGTCGCGGGCGGCACAGACCCGGGCGATCTCCTGCACGTCCTCCACGGTCCCGAGCGAAGGAAGCGGCGGGTAGACGTCCGGCAGGCGATAGTCGTACCCCCATCGTTGCCAGACGTGCACCGTCAGGAGCGAGTCGGTAAGGCCGTAGTCGATCATTTCCCGCATTGTGTCGGCGATCTCGGCGTAACGCCCACCCCAAATGTCGAAGACGAAGCGACCCGCCTTGCGGACGAATCCGGATGCAGGCTTCTTGTCGTACAGCGGACGATACTTCCTCGCGCAGTCGAACACACCCGCCGTGCTCGGCACGAGCGTCATCGTTGCATCCAGATGCGTGTGGAGTGCGTATGAACGACTGTCGGGATTGACTTCCAGGAAGTCCGGCGGATGATCGGTGGCGACCAGGAGCGAAAGGCCGCCGTCGAAGTCGAAGCCGACGTGGCTGGTCGAGAGGTTGTGCCCGCCGAAATCGGCGCGGAACGCCTGCGGCTCGACGATGCAGTAGCCATGGCCGTAATAGACGCGGGAGGCCTTCCGATCGGCCTGTCCGAGGGCGAAATCCGTGATCCGCTTGGGACAATCGACCTTGATCCGCAGGCCGCCGCCCTCCGGCCACATCCGCAGCGTCAAGTCAAACCGTTCGCCTGCGAGCTCCAGAGGTTGAGTGACACGGACTACGTCGTCGTCGACGACCCAGTTCGCGTCGCCCGCCAGAGCGACCGCTGACGGCCCTGCGCCGACTCCGTATCCGAGCACGGAGACCCGCAGGCCGTCGAACACCACGCATGCGTCCTGGTTCCCCAGAGCGATGGCCGCGTCCAGGAGTCCGGCGTCGCCCCACACGATGGCGACACGATAACCGCCGTCGAGCGGCGAGATCGTGCCTGCGCCCCGGCCGGTCTTTGCGAGCGTCGTCGCGGCGTCGCGTCTCTGCTGTCGGACGTTTTCGGACGTTGGCTCGGGTCGCGGACCCGCGATGAGGATCGGCTCGGCCCAGAAGGAGGAATCGCACGTTGTGTCTCGCTTGGGGCCGGGGTGGCTTTCCAGCCGCAGGAGCACCGTCTGCCCTCGATACGCCGAGAGGTCCGCCATGCCGTCCAGCCATCGCCTGCTGTCGGTGTGCCGCTCGAAGAGCTTCCGGTCACCGACCCAAACGCGGAAGGTCACGCCGTCGCTCGGCGGTTCAGCGGCTGTATTGTCGCGGATGGCGTTGGCGAAGGCCAGCGTCAGCGGCGTGATGTCGGGCAGTTTGACGCGATACTCCGCGAAGACCGTCCCGGCTGCGGATTTCCACGGCGGGTGCATCGTGATCGCCTGCCTGGTTTCGCCTCGCGTGACGGCTCCGATGCTTAGAAAGGCGAACGACTCCGGCGCCGAGCCCTGCCAGCCAACCGGCATGTACATCAACGGTTGATCGAAGAATTGCCAGGCCATCCGGTACGTCTTGAGCGACCACAAGGGCAGGGCGCCGCCGGCGGACACTACGTTGACGGGCAGCTCGGCCGGCCGCGTCGTGGCCGCGACGGGCTTCTCGAAGTCCGTCGCAAAAATGCGGACGGCATGGGCCGTAAGATCCTGCCCGCCGTAGCGGAACGCCGCGTAGACATGAACAGGATACAGCGCCGACAATGCGCCGGGCGAGGCCGCGATCTCGAAGGTCGCCGTGGCTTTGGTATGAGCCGCTACCGCAACGCGCCGGGTCGTTTCGCCCACCGTTTGCCACTCGTCCACGAGACCGTCGACGCGGACGTCCACTTCCAGGGAAGCCGAGCCGGTGTTTTCCAACGTTACGACGATGTCCACCGGCCGATCGATCTCAGTCACCTTGGCCACGTCGTCAATGGACAGGACCAGCGGTCCCTCGGTGACCGTGTGCCCATCGAACCCCATTGCCGGACCCGTCGTCCACGAGACGACGAGAGCCAGCATCGCTCCTGCGATCCAGTTCTTCATGAAAGCTGCCGATCCATTATTTCGATTGTCGTTCAAGCAGATACCACATGGTCCCGTATTCCGGGGACATCGTCAACGTGGCCCGCTCGTTTTCGTATGTGATGGGCGTCTGTCGCTTCGGAGTCCCGTCCGGCGCCAACGCGTGACATGTCCATTTCCCTTCGGGCAGAACAACCGTTCCCTTCACGGCTTCGATCTGGACCGGCGCGACGCCCCAGTTGCGCCCGACCGTCCGGCGGTCCGCGGAGAACTGCATCTGGGTATTCTCGCACCGCCCGCAGGCGGTTATGAGGATCTTCGAGCCGTCGTCCAGCGGCGTCATGGTGAAGGTGACCAGTTCGGGGCTCGCCAGCCGAACGGTCCCCTTCGTCCCGTTTTCGAACCGGCTCGCGTGGCCGGTGTAAACCTTCGCCTGAGGGCTGATGACAGAATAGAAGCCTTTGCCGTCGGAGCCCGCGTCCCACGTCATGCTCGTGGAGTTCCGGCCGCTCAGTCCCGCCGCGACGTTCTCGTAGTTCGGGATGATCCGGGTTTTGAGCATGTCCTGATACTGGATGCCGCATGTGCCCGTCAGGACGTTCAGCATGCTGGAGCCATACTGGCTGTAGAAGCGGGCCAGGGTCCCCACCTCGGCGGGCAGGCCTGCGACGCGGAGCACCTTGACCGTTTCGAGCGGCCGCACGGCCCGGTCGCGGAAGATTGAAGTACACGCCCGCATGAAGCCCCATTTGGCGGGATTCGTGTCGATGTCGAAAAAGCCGCTCATCGACTCGCGGGCCCAGTTGTTCGCGGCGTGCGAGTAGGTGAACAGCCAGATGCCGTCCCAGTCCTGGGCCGCGGCAAACGACGCGACCATCGGCACGCATTCGGCCTGGGAATCCAGCGGAGCGGGATGGTTGTACTCGCTGAGCGTGAAAGGTTTTTTATCGAAACGCTCGGCCGCGATGCGAAAGAGCGTGGCTTGCTCCGGATGATCGACCATCGGTCTTTGTTCGACCAGCCAGTTGGCGGAGTCCCACGGTCGCCCGGGGAATGTGGGGTGTTGCCAATAAGAATGACTGTCGATGAAGTCCATGTCGCTCTGGGCATACAGGCCCAACGGACCGAAGACGATTGTGCCGGTCACGAGGGCCTTGCAGCCGAGATCCTTCTTGATGAACGACCGCATGTCGTCGAAATAGGCCTTTTCCGTCTCGGCCAGGAAGATCATCCGGTCCAGGATGCGGGCCGTGCTCTCGCTGTCCCGGAACAATTCGACGTTGCCGGCGTTCGTCGATTCACCCTGGACCAGGCCCACCTGCCCGCCGGGATGCAGCTCGACGCGAGCGATGTGGAACTGCGTCGCGTCGCCGCTGAAGGCAAAGCTGATCCTCGCGTTGTCATCGCTGCCTGTCGCGACGAATCC
>CALMMH010000736.1 GCA_937868145.1 uncultured Phycisphaerales bacterium | reverse complement strand
CGACGGCCGGGATGTGATCGTCGATCCCGGGACCTACCTCTACACATCTGACCCGGATCAGAGAAACTGGTTTCGGGCCACGGGCAGTCACAACACCCTGGCGGTCGATCGATGCGAACAGGCGGAGTTGCCCGCCGATCTATTCCGTCTGCCGGATCGTGTGCAGGTCCGGCGTGCGGAATCGATGGAAACGGGCGAGTGGGCGGGGTTCGCAGGGACGATCGAATACGCCGGGATCGTGCACGAGAGAACGGTCGGAGTGGACAAGGCGTCCGGCCGGTGGACCGTCGAGGATCATGTCCTGAGCCCGAATCCCGCCAGCGGGCAGATCTTGTTCCATTTGTCTCCTGAGGTGACTGCACAGGGACGAAACCTGTTTCACAGGGATGGGAAGACGCCCATCGCCTCCCTCGATGTCGGCGACGCGACTATGGAAACCGGAACCTATCGATACTCTCCGGAATACGGGATTGCTGTGAAGGCGCAGCGCCTTTCCGTCCGTGTTCCCGACCTGACGAACGCCACGATTCGAACCGTCTTCGCCAAATGACCGCCCAGCATGTTTTCGAGGAACATGATGCAGATTCGGACGATCGCCAAGAAACTCCCCCGACCCATCAAGAACACTCTGAAGACCGCATATGGGGCGATTCCTTCCCGGTTACGGCTGGGCCGGGCGTTTTGGGAAACCTACCATTTCCTGCAGGAGTCCCAGTGGTGGGACGCCGGCAGGCTCCAGGACTGCCAGATGCGCCAGTTGGAGCGTCTTCTCGCGCACTGCTATACGAACGTGCCATATTATCAACGGGTCTTTGACGAGCGGGGCCTCAAGCCTTCGGACATTCAATCGCCGTCGGATTTGCAGAAGCTGCCGTATCTTCGCAAGGAGCAGATCCGCAAGGAGCCCCAGGCGTTCCTGGCCCGCAACCGGCGACAGGATCGTCTCGAACACCGTTACACCACCGGCACGTCGGGGCAGCCGCTGCAGTTCCCTGTCGATTACGACGAGCTCGAGCGGGAGTGGGCGTTCGCGTTTCACCAGTGGAGCCGGGTCGGTTATGTGCCCGGCGATGCCCGAGCGGAAGTGCGGGGCACGCAGATTCCCGGTCCCAAGCCCTACGAGTGGGACCCGGTTATTCGCGTGCTACGGCTGTCTCCTGTGGTCAAAGACAAGGAGACGGTTCAGTTCTACCTGGATACGATCCGCTCCAACCATATCCGGTTCTTGTACGGGTACCCCAGTTCGCTGACGTATCTCGCCTCTCTCATCGAGAGATACAAGGTCAGCGTGAATCTCACACTCACGGCTCTCTTGTTTGCCTCGGAGACCCTGTACCCCTGGCAAAGATCGCTGGCCGAGCGGGTGTTCGGATGCCGGTCGTACAATTTCTACGGCATGGCCGAGCATGTGGTGATCGGAGGGGAATGCGAGTCGAGCCCTGCATTTCACTGCATGCCTCAATACGGGATCACCGAAGTGGACCCGAAAACAGGGGAAATCACCGGCACAGGATTCCTGAACCATGCGCATCCGTTCCTCCGCTACAAGACGGCCGATGTGGCCACGCAACCGATCCAGTCCGGTTGTCCGGGATGCGGGAGAAACTATTTTCCGATTCTGGCCGATGTGGAGGGTCGGCTTCAGGATTTCGTGCTCACGCCCGAGGGCGTGCCGATCTGCAGCTGCGTGCTGACGTTCCCCTTCAAGCAGCGGCGCACGATCGCCCGCGTCCAGATCGTGCAGGAGACATTCAATCGTGTCATCTTACGGTCCGCCCCCGTCGGCGAGGCCGATGCCCAATACGAGGCCGAACTGACCGAGGCCTACGCGGGGTTGCAGCACATCCTGGGAGAAGGGGTGACCATCCGCAAGGAGGGAATTTCGCCGGAGGAGTACATGGGCCAGGGCAAACTCCGATTCATCCTCTCGCACCTGCCTCGCGAGATCCGTTGTTATGACGGGAGCGGGGAATCGTGAGACCTGATCCTGTTTCATCAAGCGAGGATTGTTCCGGGAAACTCCATTGAGGCGGTCCCACAGATGCAGACTCTGGACTTGATCGCCGTCGGCGATGTCTCTCTTACGTGTTCGACCGACCATGTACCCTTCACGCATGTGGCTCGGTACCTGCAGGCAGGCGACATCGTGTTTGGAAACCTGGAGTGTGTGCTCTGCGATCCAGGCACGCCCGCGGAGAAGGAGATCACCCTGCGAGCCTCTCCCGCGCGCGCGGAGTATCTGCGGGAGGCGGGCTTCACCGTCATAAGCCTGGCCAATAACCACGTGTTGGACTTTGGCTCGACAGGACTGGCTCAGACTTGCTCCGCTCTCCGAGAACACCACATTCCATTCGTCGGCGCCGGGGACAAAACCTCGACGCAAGGATACCAGATCATCGAATGTCGTGGCTTGAAGGTGGGTTTTCTGGCCTACGGAGAGGCCGATGCCTGCCAGGTTCAGGACGGCACTTTCGTCAACTGCATCCATCCCTGCGCCATCCTCGATCAGTTGCGATATCTCAAGCCGCGTTGCGATATGCTGATCGTCTCGCTGCACTGGGGCATCGAGTACGTGCGCTATCCGTCCCCGGCCCAGGTGGCGCTCGGGAGAGATTTGGCCGCCGAGGGGGCCGACCTCGTGCTGGGCCATCATCCGCACGTGGTGCAGGGTGTCGAGACGGTCGGGTCCTCGTTGATCGTTTATTCGCTGGGCAGCTTCCACATCAAGCCGCTCCGAGGAGAAGGAACGCGACAATCCTGCATGCTGCACGCGCGGATCAGCAAGTGCGGCGTCGAACGATACCGGCTCATCCCTATCCAGTTGGACGACGAAAACGTGCCTCATCTTGCCCGAAGCAGGGACCGGAAAGAGGCCCTGCGTCTCATACGGGAAATCTCGGCGCCGATCCAGGAGGATCGAATCACGGAGAAATGGTGGTTCGAGCAGGTTGCCCCCATCTACCTTCATGGGCACTTGGCGGCCTGGATCAAGCGGGTCCGAAGATACGGACCGAGGCATTTCCTGCAATTCATACGGTGGCTCGTCTCCGGCTTCACAATCAAATGTTATCTGGGGTACCTCAGAAGATGGGTGGGACTGCATGAATAGGGGATTCGTGAAGGACATGGTGAAGTACCTGCCTTCGCAGGTCGTTCCGGGATTCGTCGCCCTGGTGAGCATCCCGGTGGTGACTCACATTTTCCCGCCGGCGGAGTACGGCAACTACAGTCTGGCCGCAGCCACGGTGATGATTCTGACCACGTTTTTCGGATGGCTGCCGACCTCCGTGATCCGGTACTATCCGGCGTATGAGCGGGAGAACCGGCTGGCGGCGTTCAACGTCACGATTCTGAGACTGGCCGTGATCGCCACGATCGGTGTGACGGTGATCTACTACGCCTCTCTGGTCTTGATGCGCCGATGGATGTCGCCCAAGTTGTGGCAGTTGCTGATGATCGGCGGGATGCTGTTTATCACGACCTGTGCGTTCAACCTCCTTCAGTACGTGCTCCGCTCCAAAAGGTTGGCCGGATGGTTCAGCGTGTTTGCCGTTTGGTGCAGTGTTGCGGGATTCGGCCTGGGGATCGCTCTGATTCTGACGCTGGGTCTGGGGATTGAGGGGTTGATCTTGGGCACGACCGTGAGCACGATTCTTGCTCTTCCCCTCTTGTGGCGAAAGGCTCTGGGCAAGGGCATACGCACCTGGTTTGCCGGAAGAATGGATCGGCAGGCGGCCCGTGCGACATTGGCCTATGGGATGCCCCTGGTCGTGAGCAATCTGGGAGCGTGGATTCTGTCTCTGTCGGATCGATACCTCATCGGACTGTTCCGCGACAGCAGCGAGGTCGGCATCTACTCCCTGACCTACAACATCGCCGACAAGAGCGTCATGCTTCTGGCGACGCTGTTCGTGATGGCGTCCGGCCCCATGGGCATGGCGATCTGGGAAAACCGTGGCGAACAGGAAAGCAAGCGATTCGTCGCCGAGGTGACTCGTCTGTATCTTCTGACGAGCGTTCCCCTTGTCGTTGGATTGAGCGTGTTGTCCCGGCTCGTGGTCGACATCATGGCCGGGGACGAATACGCCGGGGGATACACAATCATGCCCTATGTCCTGTTCGGGGTTCTGCTCGTGGGCATGGAGCAGCGGTATCACGCGGGACTTCTCTATCACAAGAGGACCCAGTGGATCACCGTGTCGACGATTGCGGCCGGGCTTTTGAACGTAGTCCTCAATATCCTGTTCATCCCCCGGTACGGGTATTTCGCCGCCGCGGTCACCACGCTGGTGTCTTATGTGACGCTGCTGCTGCTGACCATCCGATTCTCCAGGCGGGTGTTCATCTGGCGGTTTCCCTGGAGATCTCTGTTCAACGCGTCCCTTGCCTGCGCTGTGATGGCTGTCGTCATCCGATCCCTCGAAACCTCCATTCCGCGTGGGTCGTTGAGCATGCTGATCCTCTGCGCGGGCGCGGGGTCGGGGGTCTACTGCGTCCTGCTGCTGGCGCTGGGGGAATTCTCTCCCGAGGAACTCCAATCCCTGCGGCGGATCGTGCACAAAGCGTCCTGTCGTATCCGCAAGCGTCCACCGTCGTCCGTGGCAGTCGAACGATCCCCTGCGGAGGAGGTGGTGTGATCCCGAGGAAACTGCTGTTGCTCCTGGGGTTCGGCCAGGACGAGACGAAGATGGCGTCGGTACGGTGGAAACGATTCGGCAAACACCTTGCGGAAGGGCCCTTCGCCTTCGAATGGGCGACGATCAAGCTGCCGTATTGCGAGGATTCCGCCAGTGCGCCCGCCAAGGCGTTTTGCGAGCTGTCGGTCCTCCGTCATGCGACCGGGCGCGCCAGGACGCGGGCGGCCGGCCTGGACCCCCAGGTCAAGACCACCATCCTGGCGAGCATTCCGACGTTGGATCCTCTGTACGTCGGGGCAATCCTGAAACGGTTTTGCAAGACGAACACGGAACTGGTGCTGGAGATTCGCGACATCTACGCCCGGCCGGAACTGTTCGAGTACAATTCCGCTCGCAGACGCCTGGAGGTCTTCAAGGAATCGCTGCTCATCCGCGGCGTGGATCGCTTCATCTTTCTGACCGACGAAATCAAGCGGCGATACTGCGGGTACTACCCTCGTTTAGCGGGCATTCGCAACGGCGTCGTCATCACGAACGGATACGATCCCCAAGAGTACGGTTCCTCTGCGGCCACCGCAGTTCGAGCGGATTGCCTCGACATCGGGTACTTCGGGTCGTTCTATGCTTCCCGCAATCCCGAGTTGTTGTTTCAGGGACTGGCCTTGCTCCGCACGAACGGATGTCGAACTCCGCAGGTGCGAATCCACATCTGGGGCGAGCCCGGCAACTACCCCTTGCAGGTGAAAATCGCGGAGTACGGTTTGCATGAGGTTGTGATCTACCACGGGATCGCCCCCCATGAGCGGATCATCAAGGAGTACGCGGGCGCCGGCGTGAACCTGATCATCACCCATACCGCCGGAAGCAGTTATGCCCTGCCCGGCAAACTGTTCGAGTACATCGGCGCGGCCAGACCGATCTGGGCCATCACGGACGATGCAATCCTCCGGGAATTCATTACGCATCACAAGCTGGGGTATCTCAGCGGACATAAGGCCGAGAGCATTGCCGAGACCCTGCGGACGATCGCGCAGGACCACACTCGTCCCGGTGGCTTGCCTGCCATCGGACGCGTAGCCGATTTCGAGATCGGCTCGCTGACGCATCAACTGGAAGGCTTCCTGATGGACGGCGAGCATGTTCAGAACTGACGTAGCGAGGATCGGTACGGCTGAGAGACCGGCGCTTCCGTTGCTGCCTGTCCTGGCCGGGCTCCTGGGCGCATCGGCGGCAGGATACCTGCTCACGTTGGATATCCTGATCGGTTTTAGTTTTCTGGCCTTCCTGGCGTTGTTCTGCATCACCGTATCGCGTCCCGTGTCGTTGATTCCTGGCCTCATAATCCTCACCGTCTTCGTCGAAAAAGTCCTACAGTCGGTCGGGATTTCGGTTGGCGGAAAGGAACTGGTAAACCTCTGCGGCCTCGTCAATTTCTGCCTTGCCGCGGCGATCGTCTTTTATGTGATGACTTCGCGGATGCGACCGTTCGAATCTCTGGTGACGCCGTCTTTCGCTCTCTATCTGGCCGCGGTGTTTCTATCCCTGCTGGTTTCGGTGGATTTCGCGATGACGATCCGGAGCATCGTGCGGATCACCGCGGGCTACTGCATCTACCTCATGATCACGCAGTTCGTCGCGGAAAAAAGGCAGATCGACAGGCTGGTCCAGCTTCTTCTCCTGGTCAGCGTCGTTCCCATCGCCGTCGGCTTGTACCAGATCGCATTCGAGAACCATTTCGCTCTGTCCCGTGACATGAGAATCAAGGGGACGTTCAAGAACGGCATGTCCTACGCCATGTACATGGCCTGTTTGCTCCCGTATATCTTTGGACAAGTGGCGTTCAGCAGGAGTGGTTGGAAGAGAAGAGGCTTCTTCGCGTTTCTGTTCGCCGCCGGCATGCTCAATCTCGTTTACACAGGGACCCGGATTGGCTGGGGAGCGTTCGCGTTCGCCATGGTCATCTATGCGTTGCTGACGGACGCCAGGAGGCTCCTGCCCGTGATGTTGATCGCGCTCGTTCTGGCGGTCATTCTGTTCTTCCCCTTCTTCGCCAAGTCATTCGGCGGATATTTCACGACAGACTGGAGCACGTACTTTTCCGACAACGTCGGGTGGGACTTTCGTTCCGCAGATTACCTGACGGCCAGTTCTCTGCACATTCGAGTCTACGTCTGGCGGCAGATGACGCACGAACTCATGAACGCGAACCCCTGGATCGGGGCCGGCAGCGGGACGTGGTTCGAGAACATGGATGTGAAAGCGATGGGGTTTTCGCTGGCCTCGCACAGCGACTATTTCGAAGTCCTTTTCGGCACGGGATTCATCGGCCTGGCGCTGTACCTGATGTTCCGCATCCGGCAGTTGACTCTGCTGGCCCGCTTTGCAGGAAGTGGGATCGATCGCTCCTTCAAGACCGCCGTCCTGTTTCCGTGCCTGGCGACCCACGTCGCATGTATGGGCATGAGCGTCACGGAGGTATGGCAGGCCTACAACGGACTGTATTGGCTCTCGTGGATCACGATCGGGATCTGCGAAGCCTCTTATCGATGTCACTGTGTGCAGGAATACGGCTCGGACGTCGCCTGCGAGATTTCACCGAGCCATGTGTGCAACCCGGGGATGTAGCGTGACAGTCGAATCGATCTCACAGAGTGCGGCCGAATTGTCCGTCATCGTTTGCACGAGAAATCGGGCGGAGTTGTTGCGTCTATGTTTGGAATCTCTCGTGCATCAACAGAAAGGGACGCCGGAGGTATACGAGATCCTTGTGGTCGACAATGGTTCGACCGACCACACCCGGGAAGTCGTGGATGCCGCCCGGCGAAGCTTTCCGCGGGTTCGGTACCTGTACGAGGACCGGCTGGGCCTGTCCATCGCGCGAAACGCCGGCGTGGATCGCGCGGCCGGAGAGATCCTCTGTTTCCTGGATGACGACGCCGTCGCGTCCTCGAATTTCGTCAGCGAACTTGTTCGGTCCTTCGAAGATCCGGAAGTCGCGTCCGTGGCGGGCAAGATCGTGGCGTTGTGGCCCGACGGCGACCCGCCCGACTGGTTCTCCCCGCGGTACGCCAACGTCGTCGCCGAGACCTCGTTCGGCGAGACGGCCCGCTGGATGAAAAGAAACGAGTTTCCCTTCGGGGCCAACATGGCGTTTCGCAAGGAGATCTTCCGAAGGCTGGGGGGCTTCGACGAAAACCTGGGCAAACGAGGGGAAAACAACATCTGGGGCGAAGAGATCGACCTTTGTCACAGGATGCAGGAGAAGGGGCTGAAATTCCTCTATAGTCCGCGATCCTGCGTCCGTCACATCGTCGGGCCGGGGCGGGCGACGAAGCAGTACTTTGTCGAGAGCGTCTTTGGGAAGGGCGTGACGGAAGGATATCAGAAGCTCGCTCATCGAGGTCGGGCGGTCTTCGCCGCGTATCTGTTCCTCAAGGCGTGCCGGCTCGCGGCGACTTCGGCGTACTATCTGTCGGCGGGGTCCCGCCTGTCTGAGGCCGCACGCTTCCGCCTTCGCTGCGCGATCTCCTGGTACGCGGGATATCTTCACTTTCTGGCGGTGCGGGACGACTTCGGATCGATCCCTCCCGCCGGCTGAGGTCTTGAATGGCCGAAGAATCGAATGTGCATGTCGTGTCCGATCGAAGGACTGCGACGTTGCCGAGCGTGCGGGCTGATGATGCAGAGGAGCCCGCCTCGGCAGGCGGCGGATCGCTTCTCTTCATTTCGTATGAAGAATCCTCCTCTCACAACGGGCTGAACACGCGGATGAGAGGGATCGCACGCGCCCTGGCTGCTCAGGGAAGACATGTCGAAATCGCGTCGCCCCTGTACGGAGGGCATGCGCGAATGACGGTCACCGGCCGCGATGGCATACGAATTCATATGATCCCGGTTCCCGACCTGCTGTCCCAGTGGAAGATCCCGGTTGTTTCAAGAATCTTGTCCGTGATCTGTCTGACCGTCTGCATGGTCCGGCATCTGCGCAGAGCCGAGACTCGCTTTGCGTGGGTCCAGGCCGAGCAGATCTACCCGTTTCCCGCGGCGTATCTTCTGGCCGGGGAGTGGGACGCGAGAGTGATTCTCGACGACCCGTCGCTGCTGGGACTTTTCGTCGAAGAGAAGCTCAAACGACGGCGAGTTCTCCGGCCTCTTTTGCGAAAGAGCGTGGAGGCCTTCGAAACCTTGTTGTTCAGGCGAGCCGATTGCATTCTGTGTTCCTCCAACCGCCAGGCGGAAGAGATCGGCAGGAGAACCCGCAGAAAACAGACCCAGGTGCGCCGGCTGTGCAACGGTGTGGACCCGAAGGAGTTCACCGTTGCCGCCAATGGCACAGCGGGAAACCGTATCTTCTTCAATTGCAGTCTGCCCTACTATCAAAACATCGCGGCGTTGCGGAATCTCCTGAAAGTGTTCGCACGATTTGAGGACCAGGCGTTCCAGGACTACTCGGCTCTCGTGGTCGTCAACGATGCGGCGGCGCTGCCGTCCGATCTTGCCGTCGGAATCCAATCGAACCCAAAGGTTCACTTGCTGTCCAATCAACCGTCGATCGTCCCCTGGTTGCAGAGCTGTGACCTGGTTCTACTGCCGTACGAGGCGGGCCACACGACGACAGCCGGTCCGAGATTGAAGGTGTTCGAGGCCCTCGCATGCGGCAAGATCGTGCTGGGCACCAAGGAGGGACTGGACGAGGTTGCGGGATGTGTCGATGGTAGGAACGTCGTTCTGTGTTCCGATTGGCTCGACATGGCCGCCAAGACGATGGCCCTCATCCAGGAGGGGGACAGCGCCCGCAAACGGATGATGTGCGACGAAGCGAGGCGGTTCGTGGAGGCGGAGTACTCCTGGCTGAGCCTTGCGAACGCGTATGAATCAATCACCGAGACGTCAAGTGTCCCGGCACGAGACTGACGCCGGACGTTTCCAACCGCGCGCTTCAAACTTGACTCTTTCTGGGAGATGTCGCTGATGCACGTGATCATGATGGGATGCCGGGGCGTTCCTGCAACGTATGGAGGAGTTGAGAAGGTTGTGGAGCAGCTCTCCATTCGGCTCGCCCGGGCGGGGCACAAGGTCACGGTGATTTGCCGGAGCCATTATACGCCCAGGATGACGGCCTACGAGGGTGTGGACATCGTACGGCTCCCGACCATTCCCCAGAAGCATCTGGAAATGATCGTACACACGATTCTGGCGGCCCTGTACGTGAGCGTGAAGCCCTGCGATCTCGTTCACGTCCACAGCGTGGACCCCTGTGTTGTCGTGCCCTTCGTGCAGCTGTTCCATCCGGTGGTGGCGACTTCGCACGGCCAGGCCTATCGCAGGGACAAATGGGGCGTGGTATTCCGATCTCTGTCGAGGCTGGCCGAACGGGTTTTCGTCATGGCTCCCCGCAAGTGCACGGCGGTTTCGAGAACATTGTCTGATTACTATACCCGGCGGTACGGTCGAACCGTGGAGTACGTCCCCAACGGCGTGACGATCGAGGAGCCGGCGGGTCCCGAGCCTCTCAGGCCGTTCGGGCTGGAGAAGGACGGCTACATCCTGTTCGTCGGGCGATTGCTCGCGACGAAAGGCCCGCAACTGCTGATCGACGCCTACAAGAAGGCCAAGCCCGGCCTCAAGCTCGTGATTGCGGGCGGATCCTCCCACACGGATGAATACGAAAAAGCCCTGCAAAGGGAGGCGAGCAATGACATTCGGTTCATCGGCTACCAGTACGGCGAGTCGCTCAGAGCTCTGTATTCGAACTGCCGCTTGTTCGCGTTTCCCTCCTTCATTGAAGGATTGCCGCTGGTGTTGCTGGAAGCGTTGAGCTTTCAACGGCCGGTCGTGTTCAGCGACATCCCGGAGAACCTGGAAATCGCGGAAGGGTTGGGCATCCCCTTTCGGTGCGGCTCCGCGGACGATCTGGCCGCCAAGCTGACCTATGCTTTGTCGCACACGGGGGAGTTGAAGGATCTGCAACAGGCGACCATCGAGAAGCTATCGAGCGAGTACGGTTGGGATCAGGTCGCCGACCAGTACCTGCGGATCTATCGCGACGCGACGGCTCGATACGGGGTGAACTCCATCCCCGTTTGAGGCGACGCGGTCGACGCCTGTGCCGATAGTGAGTAGGCTGTGATCCCCAGATACGTCGTGTAGATGATTACTCTGTGCGCACTCTCCCCTGCGTTCGTGTGCTCGGGGGCGGACTACGACGTCGACGCGGTTGGCGGAAACGACAGCAACGCCGGGCGGGGCCCCCAGGTCGCTTGGCAAACCCTCAACAAAGTCAATCTGTACACGGACTTTCTCCCCGGCGACCGCTTCCTGATGCGGCGATGTTGCGGCACGTGTGGGGTGTGGGAAATGGATTGGGGCAATGACCGCCGGACGTTGTCTCATGGAAACGCCGGACCGACATTTCGCACGGCTCAATCTGGAGCGGGAGGAATCCATGCCTGATCTGAATTTGGAGACGTGTCGTATCGCGCCGAATGTGAAGCTCGGCCGGAACGTGGTGATTCGGGATTTCGTGAACCTCTATGGCTGCGAGGTGGGCGACGACAGTCGGATCGGAACCTTTGTGGAGATCCAGAAAGGGGCCCGCATCGGTTGCAACTGCAAGATCCAAAGCCATACCTTCGTATGCGAGGGCGTGACCATCGAAGACAACGTCTTTATCGGCCACAACGTGACGTTCATCAATGACCTGTTTCCGCGAGCGGTCCGTCACGATGGCCAACTCCAAGGCGAGCAGGATTGGGTGTGCATCCCGACCGTGGTGCGGTCCGGAGCTTCCATCGGATCGAGCGTCACGATTTTGTGCGGGGTGACAATCGGGGAGAACTCGCTCGTCGGGGCCGGCAGCGTGGTTGTCAAAGACGTTCCCGCCGGCGCTGTGGTCGCAGGCAATCCCGCAAGGATGCTTCGAGCGCTGAAATGATGGACGGGAGAATGCTGGGATACCGAACGGCGGTATGCCCGTCATTCCACGATTCCCTCATTCTATTCTTTCACGGAGGACTGTCATGACGTATGTTCCACTTCTCGATCTGAGAGCCCAGTACACCACGATTCGCGAAGACGTCGTATCGGCTCTGTTGCGGGTCCTGGACAGCAGCGCCTTCGCCGGCGGCCCGTTCGTCACCGAT
>CALMMH010000735.1 GCA_937868145.1 uncultured Phycisphaerales bacterium | reverse complement strand
GAACAGCGGATGGTCACGGGCAAGATCGCCCTGGCCGAACTGGCCCGCTACAAATTTGCCAAGGAAAAAGGTGACGAGGCAGGGCCGATGCCGATGCAGGCGACGTCGATGGGATGGGCTGCGATCAACACACCCAGCCTGCGGCACTCTTCGGCGGGATTCTCCGCATCGCCTCTGACGAAGTATACGGCCTTGAGCGGCGCGACCTCGTCGACGAAACGTTCCTTGAGATACCGCCGAAAACTCGCCGGATGCTCGGGCCCGATCCCGATGTACTCGTCCAGGTGGAACATCACGACCTTGAGCCAGTCGATTCCGTGGCTGGCCACGAGCAGTTCGAGCATCTCGAACTGGCTGGCGCCGGTGGCGAGAATGATGTTGGCCTGTCCCTTGCTTCGAATCGCGCTGCGGATCGCCTGGGCGGCGCTGTTGGCCGCGGCGGTCCCCGTCTCTCTCTTGTTTCGGTAAATGTACTTCTTCATTGGAAAACCCATGGGATCTACTATTTACTATTTGCTATTTACTATTCAACCTCCGCCCTTTACAAAGGGCATTCATGGCTTTCGCCCAATGAGAGTCTGAAGGGTAAATGGTAAATCGTCAATAGTAATTCCGAGGGTATACCATGAGATGCGTGCTCGCGTTGGCCGTTCTCCACTTCGCCATCATCTATTCGTGGGACATCGCGGATGCCGCAGAGGGGTCTTCCGTCCTGTCGACGCTGGAGGCCCGGCACCCTCGCCTGATGTTGAAGGACGCGGATCTGGGCTGGTTGCGGGCTTCGTATTCGGAAGACCCAGCCATGCGGAAATGTGTGCTCGACACCTGCAAGGACGCCAACGACTGCCTGAATCTCAAGCCGTTGGTCCATCGGCTCGAAGGACCCCGACTGCTCAGCGTCAGTCGCGACTGTCTGCGGCGAATCTACTCCCTGGCGATGGCCTATCGCTGGACGGGCCAGGAGCGGTATGCCGCCAAAGCCAAAGAGAATCTGCTGGAGGTCTGTGCCTTCAAGGACTGGAATCCGTCGCACTTCCTCGACACGGCCGAGATGTCCCATGCGGTTGGTGTCGGTTACGATTGGCTCTTCGATTATCTCGATCCGCAGACCCGCGACAAGATCCGCTCGGCCCTGATCGAGAAGGGGCTCAAGCCGGGGTTGGAGGTCTATGACAAGAACGGCTGGTGGGCCAAGAGCGAGCACAACTGGAATCAGGTCTGCAACGGCGGGATGATCATCGGATCGCTGGCTATCGCCGAGACGGATCCGAGCTACGCCGAGCGGATGATTCCGGCGGCGGTCAAGTCCCTGCCCCTGGCGCTCAAGAGCTACGGTCCCGACGGCGCCTGGGGCGAAGGTCCCGGCTACTGGAGCTACGCGACGCACTATACGGCCTATGGCCTGACGGCGCTCGACACGGCATTGGGCAACACCTTCGGCCTGCTGGAAATCGATGGCCTCTCGAAGGCCGGATCCTTCCCTGTCTACACCGCCGGCCCGACGGGCCTGTACCTGAACTTCGCGGACGTGGGGGAGCGAAGCGCCCGGCGGCCGATGCCCTGCATGTTTTGGCTGGCCCGCACCTTCCACAATCCGCTGTACGCCTATTCGGAGCACGAGCAGATTGCCCAGCGGTCGGCGAGCGCGGCCCATTTGGTCTGGTATACCGCCAGTCCGCGGCCGAGCGCCGCCCGCAAGAAGCTCGATTGCTACTTCCGCGGCCCGGTCGAGGTCGTGACCATGCGGAGCGCGTGGGATGATCCCAACGCCTTGTTCGCGGGCATCAAGGCCGGGTACAACCAAGTCAACCACGGACACCTCGATCTGGGGACCTTCGAGCTGGATGCGCTCGGCGTGCGCTGGGCGCGAGACCTGGGCTCCGAGAACTACAACCTGCCGGGCTACTGGGAAGGCAAACGCGGCGGCCAGCGGTGGTCGTACTATCGCCTGGGTTCGGCCAGTCACAACGTCGTGACGCTGAACGGCCAGCATCAGGACCCGTTGGCGAAGTCCTCCTTTGCCAAGACTGAGATCAACGGTGACCGGCCGTTCACCGTGGTCGAGTTGACCGAAGCGTACGCCGACCAGGCACGTTCCGCCCGTCGGGGATTGGCGATGATCGAGGGCCGCCGGGCCGTGCTCGTTCAGGATGAATTGGATATCCAGAAGCCCTGCGAGCTGACTTGGGGGATGACCACCGACGCCGAGATCGACGTCAAAGAACGGACGGTGGCGGTCCTGAAGCTCAAGGGTAAGGAACTGACCGTCCGGCTGCTGAGTCCTCAGGACGTTGGGTTTACGGTCGAATCGGCCGAGCAGGAGCCCCCGCAGCACAGGAATGAGGGCGTCAAGCGGTTGGTGGTTCGCCTGCCGCAGGCGAGCGGCAACACCTGTGTCGCGGTGTTGCTCAGTCCGCGATGGAATGATGGCAAGGCGGTCGAGACGGCCGAAGTCAAGCCGTTGGCGAATTGGTGATTCGATGATTTACATTTGTTGAGCAAGGGTGGACTATGCGAGGCATGTGGAAGTGCGTGGCCGTCGTGGCGTTCCTGTCGTGGTCGGCGCAGGCTGCCGTTGAGGAACCCGAACTGTGCGTTGGGAGCTACCAGTCGGAGGAGAAGGCGAAGGAACAGCTCGCACGTTTTGCGGCGACCTACTCGAATCAGGCCCAGTGGCAACAGAGGGCACAGAAGATTCGCGAGGGGATTCTCCGCGGGGCCGATCTGCTGCCGTTGCCCCAGAAGTGCCCGTTGAATCCGATCCTTCACAACCGACGCGAGCATGACGGCTACAGCGTCGAAAACGCGGCGTTCGAGAGCCTGCCGGGCGTGTTCGTCACAGGCAACCTGTACCGGCCGACGAAAGGGGCCGGCCCGTTCGCGGGGATTCTGTGTCCGCACGGTCACTGGGGCGACCCGAACGATTACGGGCGGTTCCGGCCGGACATGCAGAAGCGGTGCGCCACCTTCGCCCGCATGGGGGCGATTGTGTTTGCATACGACATGGTCGGCTATGGCGACTGGGCCAAGGCCGGTTGGAAGCACGACCGTTCTGACGTCTTCAAGCTACAGCTTTGGAACAGCATCCGCGCAGTGGATTTCCTCACCTCGATGAAGGACGTCGATCCCAAGCGGATCGCGGTGACCGGCGCTTCCGGCGGGGGGACCCAGAGTTTCATGCTGACTGCGGTGGACGATCGGATTGCGGTGTCCGTCCCGGTCGTGATGGTCTCGGCCCACTTCTTCGGCGGATGCGTCTGCGAGAGCGGCATGCCCGTCCACAAACACAAGGGCTACGAGACCAGCAACGTGGAAATCGCGGCGGCTGCGGCTCCTCGTCCGATGCTGCTTGTCTCCGACGGCAAGGACTGGACGAAGAACACGCCGGAGGTCGAGTACCCGTACATCCGGAACGTCTACAGCTTGTTCGGCGCTGCGGACAAGGTCGAGTACGTGCACCTGCCCGAGGAAGGGCACGACTACGGCCTGTCCAAGCGGATGGGCGTCTACCTGTTCCTCGCGAAACACTTGGGCTTGTCTCTGGCGAGCGTCAGTGACGGCAACGGCGCCGTCAGCGAGGATTTCGTCGTGGTCGAGCCCAAGGATTCGCTCTACGTCTTCGACAAGGACCACCCACGACCGACAAATGCGGTCAAGGCGGATGTTTCAGAATTGCCCTGGAACTGACCTCGTCAGAGCTGTCGCGATTCCTGCTCGTAATGTGTCCAGAAGGACATAAGATAACGCCTTGCGGCGTCACTACAAACGGGTCATACGCGGTCCGGGTTCTTGAGGTCCTCGGCTTTCGGGAGGTCTTTGACGGAGTTCAGGCCGAAGACTTCGAGGAACTTCTTCGTCGTGCCGTAGAGCATGGGACGGCCGAGGATCTCGGCCCGGCCGGCGATCTTGACGAGGCCCTTGTACATCAGGCTGCGAATCACCTCGCCGACGGCCACGCCGCGGATCGCTTCGATGTCGGCTCGGATGATCGGCTGCTTGTACGCGATGATCGCCAGCGTCTCCATCGCTGCGGGGCTCAGCTTGTTGTCGCTGCGGACCTTGACCATCTTCTTGAGCCACGAGTTGTAGATGGGCTGCGTCAGCATCTGGTAGCCGCCGGCGATCTGCTCGATGCGGAAGGCGTTGCGGCTGGCCTGGTATTTGGCGTTGAGGTTCTCGATGCTCTCGCGGATCTGCTTGCCGGTGGTCTCGACGATGCCCGCCAGCTTGCTCTCCGGCAAGGGCTCGTCGGTGGCGAAAAGGACCGCCTCGATGACGGACTCCATCGTGGGGGACTCGTCCGAGGACGGAGGGACGTCGCAAGACGGAGGACAGAGGTCGGAGGACGGCGATACGGCAGCTTCCGCAGGCAGTTGTTCACCTTCCGCCGGTTTCTGCTCGGCGTCGAGCATTTCGACCCGTGCTTCGCCTGATTGCGGCACAGGCTCTTGCTCCGTCGTTTCCGTTTGATTCTCTTGAGGCAGTTCGTCCGATGGGGGTGTCTCTGTCTCGTCTGAAGTCGGCGCCTGGCCCTCGTCGGAGGATTGTGCTGCTGTCTCCTCGGACGGAGCGTCTTGGAGTGGCGTCTCGGCTACGTCGATGACAGTCTCATCTGCCTCAGTCGGCTCAGGCTCTTGTTGTACAGATTCCTGCGCGACCTCCTCGGCAACGTCCGGCTCTTCCTTGACCTCGGCCGGCTGCTCGGGGGTCGCTTGCGTTTCCTCGTTCGGTATGTCCTTGTTTTCGTCCATCAAACATTCTTCCAGGTAAACGGGTCCGCGTCTTTCCTGCTGACCTTGACGTTCAGTTCGCCTGCATGTTCCTTCACCTGCGCGGCCACCTTCTTGAGAATGAACCGCTCCGAGACGGTGTGGCTCAGGCACAGACAGGTCAGGCCGGCCTCCTGGGCCGCCAGAGCCTGATGGTGCTTGAGCTCGCCCGTCAGGTACAGGTCGGCTCCGCCGGCGATGACCAGATTGAGGATCTCGCCGCAGGTGCCGGCGCAAACCGCCGCCTTCCGCACGAGCCGCTTCTGGTCGCCCACGAGCCCAACCGCTTTGGCCCCGGTGCGCTGTTTCACCTGCTCGATGATCCGATCCAGCCGCATCGGTTTGGCCAGCGCGCCGATTCTACCCAATCCGTGCCGACTTGCATAATCGAAAAGCTTGATCACGTCAAACGCGGGCACCTCGTAGGGGTGGGCCTTCTTCATGGCCTCGACGACCGCCTGGATCTTGGCCGCCGGGACGATCGTCTCGAAGCGATATTCCCGGACCTTTTCGAGTCGCCCCTGTTCACCGATCGTCGGATTGGCCCCCTCCAGCGGCAGAAACGTGCCGGTGCCCTGGGCGCTGAATCCGCAACTACGATAGTTGCCGATCCAACCTGCGCCGGCCTCGAAGACTGCGTCGGACACCTCGGCCAATGCATTGACCGGCGCGAAGACAACGAGTTTATACGCCTCCTGGGGCGAGTACTCCACATAGTCGCCGAGAGGCTTGGGATCTTCGATCCCGAGGATTTCGGCCAGACCGTCGTTGACGCCGCCTCCGACAGCGTCCAGGGCCGTGTGGATGCAGAACACCGCGATGCCCGAGCGAATCAGCTCGTAGACGGTTCTGGACTTGTCATCGGTCCGTATGCGTTTCAGTCCATCCCAGATCACCGGATGGTAGGCCAGGATCAGGTCCGTTTTGAGGGCCTTGGCTTCCTCGACGACGGCCTGCGTGATGTCGATGGTCAGCAGGATGTTCTTGATCGGCCGGTCCGGGTCGCCGATGAGCAGCCCGACGTTGTCCCACGACTGGGCCAGACCCAAGGGGGCAATCTTCTCGACCACGGCTGCGATGTCCTTTGCTTTCATGTAGCACTCCCGTTGCGAATTCGCGGGCAGATGGCGTCGCCCTATGCGTTGCACTCCTGTTCGACCGCCTGCGCAAACGCGTCCCGCAGCTTTTGCGTGACGGGCCCGACTTGGCCGTCGCCGAGGGTGTGTTTCTCCAGGTTGATGACCGGCAGCACCTCCATGATGACGTTCGTCAAGAAGACCTCGTCGGCCTCGAGCAGATCGGTGATGAACAGGTCCTTCTCGACGACTTCGATGGATTGCCGCCGGGCCAGTTCAAGAACGGTCTTTCTCGCGATGCCCGGCAGCACCGGCGTTTCCACGGAAGGCGTCTGGAGAATCGAATTCTTCACGAGGAAGACATTGCTGACGCTGCCTTCGGCAAGGCGGTTCTCCGTGGTGAACCAAATCGCTTCGGCGGCCCGCCTCTGGTGAGCGAGGTTCAGGGCGAGCAGACGGGGGTAGTAGCTAGTCGTCTTGTGTCCGCACGTCGGGTCCGTCGAGTTCTGCCGAAACGGACAGAGCACAGCCAGTACGCCAGTTTTGTAGTAGTCGGCCGGATAGGGTCTGAACTCCGTTGCCGTGATCAGCAGCGTCGGTTTTCGCTGTTCCTCGGATTCCGTGAGGGGACCACCGGTCAGCGTCAGCCGCAGACGCGCGTCCTTCAGTTGGTTCGCCTGGAGCAGGCTGTCGACGGCTCGGCCGATGTACGGCTTGTCGTACGAATGGGCGATGGACAGCGTGGCGGCGCTGAGGAACAGGCGGTCCAGGTGATCCTGGATGCGGAACACGACGCCGTTGCGGCTGCGCATGGTTTCGAACAGGCCCGCGCCATAGAGCAAGCCGCTGTCGGCGACGGAGACCCCGGCCTTCTCCGCCTCCACCAATCCATCGTTCAGGAAGACTCTTCCGTTCATTATCACCTGCCTGACGCACCTTGTTCGACGCATTTCGCTTCGACGGCTCTGATTCCCGCCAGCAGCGCCCGTGCCTTCACGATCGTCTCCTCCCACTCGGCTTGCGGGTCGGAATCGGCCACGATTCCGCCTCCGGCCTGTACGAACGCGCGAGAGCCATTGATGATAATCGTTCGAATGGCGATGTTCAAGCACGCTGTGCGATCGAGGCCGACGAAGCCGATCGAGCCTGTGTATATGCCGCGGGCCGTCGGCTCGAGATCATCGATGATCTCCATGGCGCGAATCTTGGGGGCCCCGGTGATCGAACCGCCGGGAAACATGGCCTTGAGGATGTCGCTGAAAGCGACGTCATCCCGCAGCTCGCCTCCGATGGTGGCGACCGCATGATACACGGTGGGATACGCCTCGATGGCTCTGGACTGAATTACCCGGCGGGTCCCCGGTTTGCAGATCTTCGCCACGTCGTTGCGTTCCAGGTCGATGATCATGTTCAGCTCCGCCTGCTCTTTCTCGCTGACCAGAAGCTCGTTGAACTGTTCGGCATTGAGGAGGGAGGCGGCCGGGCGGGAATCGTCGATCCGCGGACGCGTTCCCTTGATGGGCTTGGTTCGAATCGACCCGTCATGGATCGTCACGAACATCTCCGGCGAGGCGCTGACGACCTGAAAGCCGCCGGCATCGATGTACGCGGCGTAGTTGCCGGGATTATGGCGGTTCTGCCATTGAAACAGCCGAATGGGGTTGCCCCGGAAGGGGAGCTCGACCCGGTGCGAGAAGTTGACCTGGTAGACGTCTCCATCCCAGATGTATTGTTTGATCTGGCCTACTGCGTCCAGGTAGGCTTGTTGCGTCAGGTTGCGCCTCGCGTCGGCGAGGTCTATGTCTTCGATGGACGGACGGGGCAGTTCGTGCAGCCGAATCTGCTCTGAGTGGCGGAGGTGGCGTTCGAGAGAAGCGAGCTTGCCCGAAGGGCTTTCCGGATCCTCGGACAACTCCAGGACGACGATCCAGAACAGGCCGGAGCGATGGTCATAGGCGATGAATCGATCATAAAAGCACAGTCGGATCAGGGGCAGAGAGAGATCGTCATGAGCCTTCTCCGGCAGTCGTTCGATGTGCCGTCCCAACTCGTAACTGAAGTACCCGATCCATCCGCCGCGAAACATGCCGGAGGGAGGGACGTCCGTCTCTGAAGAACCTGGGGTTCCATGGGTGAGCTGATACTTGTCCAGGATGTCCGAAAACTTCGAAAACGGATTCGTCTGGCCTGTGGCGAATTCGAAGACTTCCCGCGGTTCGGCTGCCCAGTAGCTGAATCCGCAGCCGTCGGCGACGGCGGGATTGGCTCCCAGAATGGAAGCGGAGGGGCGGGACGCGAAAACCTCGCTCAGGGCGTCAAGCGACGCTGAGGATCGAACCTTGCGCCAATGCAGTTTGCACGGGATATGTCGATCGTCAGCCACGCAGCCCATCTCTGTCGATGGTGAAGAGCCACCATCGCATTTTGTTCTGTCGTTTCGATCGCGCCTGCCGCTCGAAGCAGAGGGTCATCTCGGGACCTTGCTCGGTGGCGATTTTGAACCAGTGCTTGCGGAGGTACATCTCGCCGCTGCCGTGCCGGCAGGGGCCGTCCTCCTTCCAGATCTGCAGGACCGCCGCGACGGAATATTCCGTGTCCCTCCACAGAAACCGCTGCGGCAGGCCGGGCTCCCCTCGGGTCATTCCGGCGGTGTCAAACGTCCCGGCCACCGGCTTGATCGGTTCGCTGACGAACTCCTCAGTCATTTGTGCGAAGCTCCTCGATGATCGCCACGCTTGCGGATGCTCCGATCCGGTCGGCTCCGGCGTTGAGCATGGCGATCGCTTGTGCGGCGGTCCTGATGCCGCCCGAGGCCTTGACCCGACAGTGAGGGGCCGCTTGTTTCATCAGGGCGACGTCCTCGACGGTGGCTCCGCCGGCCGGGTGAAATCCCGTGCTGGTCTTGACGAAGTCGACGCCCGCCTGGTCGGCGATCTGGCAGGCAAAGACCTTCTGTTCGGGAGTCAGCGCGGCCGACTCGATGATTACCTTGAGCAGGACGGGTGGCCGCATCGCGCGACATGCCTTGAGCACGGACATAAGTTGATGCAGGAGGTATTTGCCGTCGGCCTCGATGATGGCCGCCAGGTCCGCGACCATATCGATCTCATCGGCTCCGGCGTAGATGGCGTCCTGGGCCTGCGCGACCTTGATCTTGGTCGTATCGGCGCCGAGAGGAAAGCTGATGACCGAACAGACCGCAACCGCGGTGCCCTGAAGCCGATCTGCGGCGACAGGCACCCATCGGGGATTGACGCAGACCGAGTGAAACCCGCAGGTCACGGCCTCCTCGCACAACTTCAGAACGTCTTCCCGTTTGGCCTCAGCCTTCAGGAGCGTATGGTCGATGTGTTTTGCCAGTTCATTGCTCGTCATGCCGTTTCCTTCGAGAATGGCCGAAAGCATCGAGATCATCGGATGCTTCTCTTCACCGCACTTAGGATACAGGGTGGACGCGGCATTGGCAAGGCAGAGAAAGGCAACGTCGCGAAGTCAGCAAAGGGGGGCGCGAGAATCAAG
>CALMMH010000734.1 GCA_937868145.1 uncultured Phycisphaerales bacterium | reverse complement strand
GGACAGAACCGCCTTCTCGGCGCCGCGGGGCATCATCCAGCCGAACATCCGCTCGATGGGAGTCTTCCGGACCGGGACCGCCCGATCCTGGCGAAGCAGGTTCAAGCCCCAGAACGTGAAGAACATCGTCACGCCGCTGCCCATGGCGGCCGCGCCGTTGGCGATGATGAACGCGGCCATCGCCTTGTCGAAAGAGTCGCTGAAGACCACGATGGTCTTGTGGTTCGAGGCGACGGTCTGCGCGGGAATCCCGAGCGACTGCCCCTTCTCCACGACCGCGGCAAGCACGCCTTTGTTGAGCTTCTTGTCCAGCAATCGGTTGCCGGTCGTGTGGCACCAGCCGTCCAGGTCCATGGCGAAAGCGGGATCGGACACGGAGATCCGCACCGCCTGCCCCGGCTGGATCTGGTCCATCGCCTGTTTGAGCTGCATGATCGGGCCCGGGCACTGCAGACCGCAGGCGTCGATCTCTTTGACAATCCGGGTTGGGCCGCCTGTCGAAGGCGGCTGGTCTAAGCCACTCTGTCCGGAGTCCTCCTTGACCTCTCGTTTGGCCGCAGCCCCGCCGGCGGCCCGACCGACCGTGTGGCAATACGTCTTGTACCCGCCGGAGAGATTGCGGCAGGCGAAACCCTTCTGCGAGAGGATGCGACAAGCCAAATAGCCCCGCAACCCCACCTGGCAGAAAGCCATGACTTCCTTGTCCCGGGGCAACTCGCCCAGCCGCTTCCGCAATTCGTCGAGCGGGATGTGAACCGAGCCGGGAATCGTGCCTTGCTGGACCTCGGGCGTCGTTCGCACGTCCAGGAGCATCCGCTTGGGCGAAGGATCGATCACGTCGGCCACGTGGCAGATCCGGACTTCTTTGCGCAGCACGTTGGCGGCCGTGAAACCCGCGTAGTTGATCGGGTCCTTGGCGGATCCGAACGGCGGCGCGTAGGACAGCTCGAGCTCTTCCAGATCGTATACGGTCAAGCCCGCCCGAATGGCCACGGCCAGAACGTCGATCCGCTTGTCCACGCCGTCGGCCCCGACGCACTGCGCACCCAGGATCTTGCCGTTGGCGGGATCGAACAGGAGCTTCAGACTCATCGGCATGGCGCCCGGGTAATAGCCGGCGTGGCTGGCCGGGTGCACGTAGATCTTCTCGTAGGCCCGCCCGACCCTCTTGAGGGCCTTCTCGCTCATGCCGGTCATGCCGACGGCGAGGTCGAAGACCTTGCAGATCGCGGTGCCCTGGGTCTTGTGGTAGGCCGCGTCGCCGCCGAGGGCGTTGATGGCCGCGATTCGGCCCTGCCGATTGGCCGGGCCCGCCAGCGGAATCACCGAAGCGAAACCGCCGACGAAGTCCTGGACCTCGACCGCGTCGCCGATCGCATAAATGTCGGGGTCCGAAGTCCGCATGTGGTCGTCGACGACGATGCCTTTGCGCTGACCGATCGTCAGGCCCGCGTCGGCCGCGAGCTTGACCTCCGGCCGGACTCCCACCGCCATGATGACGAAACCGCAGGGAATCGCCCGGCCCGTGCTGAGCAGGGCTTCGAGCTGGCCCTCGCGGTCCCGGATGGCCGTGATGCTCGAGCCAAGACACAGGTCCACCCCCTGGAGCTGCAGGTGTTCGTGCAGAGGCGAGGCCATCTCGGGATCGATCGGTCCCATCACCTGGGGCTCCAATTCGACCAACGAAACGGCCATGCCGCGATGTCGCAGGGCTTCAGCCATCTCCAGGCCGATGTACCCGCCCCCGACGACCACGGCGGTTTTGGCCGGGTTGGCGTCGACGGCCGCCTTGATCGCGTCCATGTCCGCCAGGTTGCGGAGCGTGAACACCCGTTCGTGATCGGCGCCCGGGATCGGCGGACGAACCGGCTCGGCGCCGGGGCTCAGGATCAGAGCGTCGTACGATTCTTCGTAGTCGCGGCCCTTGGCCTTGTCGCGAACCACGACGACCTTGCGGGCACGGTCGATGCGAAGGACCTCGCTGTGCGTTCGGACGTCGACGCCGAACCGCGTCCGCATCGCCTTGGGGCTCTGGACCAGGAGCCGGTCGCGATCCGAGATGACGCCGCCCACATGGTACGGCAGGCCGCAGTTGGCGAAGGAGATGTCGCCGCCCCGCTCAAAGAGGACGATCTCGGCGTCTTCACTGACACGCCGAGCCTTGGCTGCGGCGGACGCTCCCCCGGCCACTCCGCCCACGATCACGATGCGTTTGCCTTGAGCCATACCCAGATCCTAACCTAGAACAGTAGACTAGTGGCGCCGCCACCATCTGCGGGACACACGCTGTATACTCAGCGGATTCGGTTCGGGTTCTGAATTCCCAGACTCAATGCCCGTGCGGATGATGGGCGCAGCCGGAACCCTCGTCGTGTCCCGCGCAGGTGCCCTGGGCGACGATTTCCTCGAGTTCGCCGTTCTGAAGGAGCGAGATCGCGTCGGCCACGGTGCCGCCGGTCGTCCGATAGACCCTGATCCCGGCCTGACGAAGTCCCCGAACCGCGCCGGTTCCGATCCCGCCGACCACTACGGCGTCGGGCATCGCCCCCGCCAGAACCTTCATGGGGTTGCATTGGCCGTGCTCGTGCTCGTGATCCGGATTGCCCAGGGCCTCGACCGACATCGCCTCCGAATCCACCAACACAAACAGGGGCGCGGACCCGAAGTGCCCGTACACGAGGCTGTCCAGCCCACAATACTCTGCGACAGGAATCGCGATCTTCATCGCCTGCATTCTCCTTCTTATGGTTTGCCGATTGGTTTGGCCGCGAAACGTTCTGAGCGTATGCCCATAATAAGAACCTGTCAAGAGCGCCGTTGCGTTTTTCCGGAGGTTGTGGGGTGGGAGACATCCAGGCAGGCGAGAACAACCGTTTCGTTCTCGCCTGCCCGGCCTTGCGGACTATGTCGTGGAAAACCTCGAACTCATCGCCCTGCCGCCGCGGCGGCGCCCTGGACGAAGGGCGAAAGCTCGCGGAGACGTGTGATGATCTGGGGCATCTTGTCGATGGTGAAATCGACCTCGTCTTGTGTGTTGTACCGGCTCAGACTGAAACGGATGGAGCCGTGAGCGGCGGTGAACGGCACGCCCATCGCGCGGAGCACGTGCGAAGGCTCCAGGGAGCCGGAGGTGCAGGCCGAGCCGCTGCTGGCGCAGATGCCGAAGCGGTCGAGCAGCAGCAGAATCGCCTCGCCTTCGATGAATTCGAAGCTGATGTTCGTCGTATTGGGCAGACGGGCCTCCGTGTCGCCGTTGATCCGGCTGTCCGAGCAGGCCTTGAGAATCGAGGTTTCGAGCCGGTCGCGCAGAGCCTTCACGCGGGTGTTCTCGTCTTCCATGTTCGCCAGGGCCAGCTCGCAGGCCTTGCCCAGGCCGATGATGCCCGGGACGTTCTCGGTGCCGGCCCGCCGGCCACCCTCCTGATGGCCGCCCAGGAGGAACGGAGCGATCCGCGTCCCGCGCCGGACGTAGAGCACGCCGACGCCCTTGGGGGCGTGCAACTTGTGGCCGGAGAGGCTTAACAAGTTGATGCGGCTCTTGGCGAGATTCAGGGGCACCTTGCCCACGACCTGGACGGCGTCGGTATGAAACGTGATGCCCCGGCCGGCGACCATCTCGGCGATCTGTTCGATGGGGAAGATCACGCCGGTCTCGTTGTTGGCGGACATGATGGTGACCAGGGCCGTGTCGTCGTCGAGATGGTGTTCCAACTCGTTGAGGTCCAGCCGGCCGAGCTTGTCCACGCTCAACTCGATCACGATGTACCCGCGGTTCTCCAGATCGCGACACACGGTCAAAACCGCCGGATGCTCGACCCTCGTGGTGATCACCTTGCGGCGATGGGGGACCGCCGACAAGGTCCCGAGGATTGCAGAGCTGTCGCTCTCGGTGCCGCAACTGGTGAAGATGACCTCGCTCGGATCGCAGCCGAGCAGACGGGCCACGCTCTCGCGGGCCTCGCGAACCTTGATGCCGACCTGGCCGCCGAAGGTGTGCATGCTCGACGGATTGCCATAGAGCGTCCGGAAGTACGGCTCCATGGCCTGGTAGACCTCGTCGGCGACCCGCGTCGTGGCGTTGTTATCGAAGTAGATGGTCTTCATTGCCTATCCCCTGCCGAAGAAAATCCGCAATCCGAAACTCGAAATCCGGATTTCTCATACCCTTGTCTTATGCCTTATGCTCGTGCTGCGTCTCCGACGACTCCTTGTCTTCGACGACGACCAGATCCTCGGAGACGAACTCGCGGAGCTTGGCCTCCACCACATCTCGCATCGTGAACTCGCTGATCTTGCATTGGGCGCACATGCCGCGGAAGGCGATGAGCACCTTGTCGCCTTCGACGTCGATCAGCTCGATGTTGCCGCCGTGGGCCCGCAACGCCGGACGGACCTGCTCGTTGATCGTCTGCTGGATGAGCTGGATCTTTTGAATGGTCGTCAGCTTCTTGCCCTTGCTGGGCGGAGGAACCATCTGCGCCTTGGCTTGGTCGCCCTGGACGGCCAGGATGATCTTCTCGATCTCGCCCTTGCAGCCGCCGCAGCCGCCGCCGGCCTTGCAGTAATTGGTCACCTGCTCGACCGTGGTCAGGCTGTTCTCGCGGATCACCCGCTCGATCTCCTTGTCGGTGACGCCGAAACAGGTGCAGACAACCCGCTCGGCGTGATCGTGCACGTGCGGAGTCGCCGCCTGGCCGCGATAGTTCGCGATCGCCGCCTCCAGGGCCTCTTGGCCCATGACCGAGCAATGCATCTTCTGCTCGGGCAGGCCGCCCAGGTACTCGGCGATGTCCCGGTTGGTCACCTTCATCGCCTCTTCGAGCGTCTTGCCTTTGATCAGCTCGGTCAGAACGGATGAGCTGGCGATGGCGCTGGCGCAGCCGAACGTCTTGAATTTGGCGTCGACGATGCGCTCGTCCTTGTCCAGCTTGAACGTCAGTTTCAACGCGTCGCCGCAGGCCAGCGAGCCGACCTCGCCCATGCCGTCGGGGTTTTCCACCTCGCCCACGTTTCGCGGGTTCAGGAAGTGGTCCATGACTTTATCGGTATATTCCCACATGATCGTCCTCTGTCCTTCGAATCGTTGTTGTTGTTCTTCAGATTACTACGCCGTTGCGCGATGGCCGGTTTTTCCGGTCAGATAGGACCGAGGGGACCTATAGGACGAATCGGACCGGGCTCGCCGGCGGCAAAACTTTTTTCACCCCCCCGGCTTGATCTCCACCATCCTCTGGAGCGACTTGGCCGCCTTGAGTCGGACCTCCGCCGGCACTTCGATCTGGAATTGCAGGTTCTCCAGCGAGGCCTGGACCTTCTCCAGCGTGATTTTCTTCATGTTCGGACAGATGCCCCGCGTGCCGGCCGGGAGGAATTCCGCGTCCGGCCGGGCCTTCTTCAACGGGTGGATCATGCCGACCTCGGTGGCCACGACGAACCGTTTCGCCGGGCTTTCCTGGACGAACTTGATCATCTGCCCCGTGCTCAGAACCGCATCGGCCAACTCCTTTACAGGCTCTGAGCATTCCGGATGGGCCATCACGACCGCATCGGAATACCGTTGCTTGACCTGCAGAACGTCGTCTTCCGTGATCTGCACATGGGTCGTGCAGTAGCCCGGCCACAGGATCAGCGCCCGTCCGGCCTGCTGCTCGACGAACCGGCCCAAGTGCTGATCGGGCACGAAGATGATCTGCCTGTCGCGAGGCAGCGATTGCACGACCGCCACCGCGTTTGCGCTCGTGCAACAATAATCGCTCTCGGCTTTCACCTCGGCGGTGCTGTTGACGTAACAGACGACCAAGGCGTCCGGATGCTGGGCCTTGAGTCCTCTCAACTGCTCGGCCGTGATCATGTCGGCCATCGGACAGCCCGCCCGGCGATCCGGAAGCAGAACCATCTTGTCCGGACACAGAACCTTGGCGGTCTCGGCCATGAACAGAACGCCGCAAAAGACGATCGTCTCGGCGTCGGTCTTGGACGCCTGGATGCTCAGGCCCAGGGAATCTCCGCAGAAATCCGCCACGTCCTGGACGTCGGCCGATTGATAGTTGTGCGCCAGGATGACGGCCCGGCGTTGGGCCTTCAGATCCCGGATTTTTTCGAACAGTCTCTGGTTCAACATATCCTCCGTAGTCGCCAGGCTCAGGCCCCTCTTCTCTTGGCGGTCTTCTGCTTGCGGTACACCAGGTCCGGGCCCGGGCTCGACACCGTCATGCCCGCGGGCACGGACTCCTTGACCCAGGTGTTGCCGCCGATGACGGCGCCTTTGCCGATCACGACGTCGCCGAGAATCGTGGCCTCGGCGTAGATCGTCACATCGTCCTCGATGGTCGGATGGCGTTTGCCGCCCTTGATGATGCGGCCGCAATCATCTCGCCGGAAGCTCAGGGCGCCCAGCGTGGTGCCCTGGTAGATCTTCACGTTGCGGCCGATGATCGAGGTTTCGCCGATGACGACGCCGGTGCCGTGATCGATGAAGAAATGGCCGCCGATCGAGGCGCCGGGGTGGATGTCGATCCCGGTCTTCATATGGGCGCATTCGGACATGATCCGCGGAATCAGCGGCACTTCGCGGACGTGAAGCTCGTGGGCGATCCGATACGTGGCGATCGCGATGATGCACGGATAACTCATCACGATTTCCTCGTAGGACTTGGCCGCGGGGTCGCCGTCGTAGGCGGCCTGCACGTCGCCCTTGAGCAGTTCGCGAATCCGCGGCAGCTCCTCGAGCAACTCGCCCGTAACCTTCTCGGCCCGCAGCGTGCAATCGCAATGGCCGCAGTTTGTGATCCGGCACTGATACTGATACGCCCGCTTGATCTGCTCGGAGAGCTCCGCGTACACCTGGCTCAGGACGTCGCCCACGATGTACCGGACGTTCGACCGAGTGACCGCCTTGTTGCCCGTGTGCCCCGGAAAGAGCAGCTCGAACAGCAGATCGACCACCTCGATGATCTTGCCTCTCACCGGCAGGTTCGCCGCATCGATGAAATTGATGCCGAAATCGCCTTCGTAAGTCTCCGTGATCTGGTCCACGAGCTTGTCGAACGTTTTATCAATCAACCTTCGTTTCGCCATCCAACCGCCTCAACTCCTACCTATCTGTAAGCTTCCCCAAATCAACCGTTCCACAGAAACCCTTTCGCTCAGACGCCGCAACCTCCAAGGTTCCTGCCGGGGAGAATGTCGTCAAGCGGTGAGCATACGACCGGTTCCTACCGAAATACTAGTATATCAACCTTTCCATCCGTATCGATCCAAATCTCTTTGGGGACCGTGTTCCGATGGACTGTAGGTCAGCGAAGTCCGCGACCGGCCGAACCAGGCCCCCCGACCGCAGCCGACCATGCGGCTAGATGTGATATTCCGTTGTGTTCGGCTTTGCCTGCTGGATCAGATCGGACAGCTTGATGGAGTCCAAAACGCCGTGAATAGCCGATTCGACGCGTTTCCAGACCTCCCGGGCCGCACAGTCCGTCGCCCGCTCACAGTAGGACTCGTCCTCCGTGCATTCGGCGGTCGTCACCGGGCCTTCCAGACATCGAAAGACCTCGCTCAACTTGATTTGGTCGGCGGGCCGGGCCAGAATGTATCCGCCCTTGGACCCCCTCACGCTTCTGACAAATCCGGCCGAACGAAGCAGGCTCATGAGCTGCTCCAGGTACTTGACCGAGATGTCCTGCCGCTCAGCAATGACTTTCAACTGCAAGGGCCGCTTGCCCTCATGCTGAGCCAGCTCGATGATCGCCCTCATTCCGTACCGAGTGCGCGTCGAGAGTTTCATGCCACATAATCTCCTATAACGTGTTCCTTTTTATATCAACGACTTCCCGATCAAGATCCCGCTTGACAGAATGTCGCAAAGATCCAGGCTCGAGGCGGCATCATCATCTGCCCTCGAGACCTTCTCATCGAACGAAACCACTACTGCCGATTACAGTCCCAAGCGCCCGAGAGTTCGTTATTCCCCCCAAATTCCCGGCAATTAACTATGCTTCCTACATCTTGTGGCTCCCAGGCCGCATCGCACCACAACATTTAGCGTAGGGGAAATCATAGCAGATGTTTCAGGCATTCACCTGAGCCAGAAGAAACGAGGACATGGTATAAGGTTTCACAGGATGAATCCACTGAATAGTTGAAAAACCTGCTGGAACACGCTGATGCCCAAGGACGCCAAGAAGAGAGTGGTCTTCATTTCCAGCTTCCCACCCCGAAAATGCGGCATCGCGACGTTCACCTCCGACCTGATCCAAAGCATGACGACGGCAGCCAAAGGCGAACTTGAGCCCCTCGTGGTGGCCATGCGGACGGACAACAGTCTGCGTTATGGCGATCCCGTCAAGTTCGAAATCCGCCAGAACGCCCGCAGCGACTATATCTGCGCCGCCGACTACATCAATTTCAGCCATGTCGACCTCGTTTCGGTGCAGCATGAGTTCGGACTGTTCGGCGGAGCGGCGGGCTCGTATCTGACACTGTTGCTGCGGCGTCTGAAGACCCCGGTCATCACCACGCTTCATACGGTGCTCAACGAGCCCGCGGCGGACTACCGCCGGACCCTGGTCGAGATCTGTGAGTGTTCTCACCGCGTAATCACGATGAACGAGCGAGGGGTCCAGATGCTCCGGGACATCTACGGGATCTCTCCCTCGCGGACCCGCCTCATCCCCCACGGCATTCCCGATCTGCCCTTTGTGGACAGCAATTACTACAAGAGCAAGTTCGGCCTGGAAGGACGGCGAACCATCCTCACATTCGGCCTGATCAACAAGAACAAAGGGATCGAGGTCATGTTGCGGGCTCTGCCCCGGATCATCGAGGCCGACCCTTCGATCATCTACATCGTGCTGGGCATGACCCATCCCGGCGTGCTGAAACATGAAGGCGAATCCTACCGGTTCGGCCTCCAGCAGCTCGTTCGCCATCTCAGGCTCCAGGATCACGTCATCTTCCACAATCGTTTCGTCAACGACGAGGAGTTGCACAATTTCCTGTGTGCTGCGGACATCTACGTGACCCCCTATCTCAACTGCGAGCAACTGACCAGCGGAACTCTTGCCTTTGCCGTCGGCACGGGCAAAGCGGTCGTTTCCACCCCCTATTGGGCGGCAACGGAGCTCCTGGCAGACGGTCGCGGCCGGCTCGTGCCTTTCGGAGATTCGGCCCAGTTGGCTCAGGACATCATCGACATCCTCCAGGACAACGGTCTGTACTATTCTCTGCGGCGGAAGGCCTACGAATACGGCCGGCAGAGGACCTGGCCGAAGATCGGCCAGACGTATTGGAGGCTGTTCGACGACACCCGCCCTCTCTTGCGAATCGACGGCAAGAGCGTCCTGC
>CALMMH010000733.1 GCA_937868145.1 uncultured Phycisphaerales bacterium | reverse complement strand
TGCGTCACCCACCGATTGAACTTCGCCAACCAAATACCGTATTGCATCTATTTCTCCTCGATTGGATGTTGCGCCGACATGTCGAGCGCCGAGTCTTCCGCCGCCGGCGATGTGCCGACCCGCTCCCAGTAGTCCATTGATATGACGTCCCCAGCCGCCGGCGATCCCTCGTGGAAAAAGAACCATCCACGGAGCGACGAGATGCGGCGCCGGATCCACTGAACTTCACCGCTCACGAGTTCGCGCAGCGTCGTCCCCACCGGCGCGCGAAGGTTCGGCGGGCCTTCCACGTCATGCTCCGCGATGGGCTCGCCCGCCGGCGAGTACTCCACGAGTATCACGGCGACCTCGGAGCGGAAGATCGCGCGCGCGACGCGTATTCCGGATGACGCTCGTGCTCGCACCCCATCTTTTCGCACCACTGCGAAAAGCGATTCCGCAGCGAAATGAGCCCGCATGACTTACACACGGGCCACGGCATCCGTTTACGCGTGCCGAAGTGATGCGGGACGAGCCTGTACGCGCGCCGATTGTAGGCCTCGACGTCTGCCAGCGTGAGCCCGCTGGTATCCTTCTCCCACTCGCCGCTCATTTGATGATGAGCTGCAGCGCGATGTCCTGAGCCAGCGACATCGCAAACCGCGCCGCGTTGTAGCGCGCCGCTGCCTCCGCCGAAGCGTGAAGTGCGATCGCTACGATCCGTGCCTCTTCTTCCGAAAGGCCGGCCTTCGTCAGCGCCCGGATGACGGCCTTGGTAGCGATCTCGGCCGATTCCGTCGCTTGTTGGCATAGACCCACCACGAGCTTTGCCCCTTCATCCAGATCGCTCATTGGTCCACCCGACAAGGGACCGCGCCGCCGGACCACTTCGCGATCCGCTTCTGCATTTCCGGCCGAGGGATCGAGTCGTGGAGCCAATAGTGGACCGTCGAGACTGACACGCCGAACTTTTTCGCCACCGCGCCGCGCGGGATCTTCTTCCGCGTGAGGTGGCTCACAAACGCCGTTGACCAAGGGTTCATGGTGTGAACGGTACGCGATTCTGAATTCGTACGCTAGAACGAAAATAGCTCTGGCTAGTGATTCTGAATTTGGTAGGATCTGGATTGGAGGGACGAACATGGAACACCGAGGACCGCGATCCTACCTTGGGACGACGACCGCCGCGGAGCTCGACACGAGCGTACGCCGTGACGCTGGGTACAATGAGCCCGTCGCCGTGCTGCGGAGAGAGGCTAGCGGTCTCTACAATGCGCTATTCGGCCACGCCTCGGAGGAGGGCCGCCAATCGGATTGGGAGGCCGCCCACGAGGCGTGCAAGGTCGCATGCTTCCGCGCCGACATGTGCCGCGGGGACGTGACGCCCGGCCGCGCGTGGGGGCCGATTGTGCAAAGCGACGAGTACATGTCGGTCCACTATGGACCCGCGTGGAATCCGGACATGCGCTCCGCCCGCAATCCGACACTCGGCGAGGTTGCCGAAGCGATCGTTATCGCGCGCGCCGCCGTAGCCGCATGGGAGGCTTCGAAGGTCACGATTTCGTCCGAAAAGCTGGCCGAGCAGAAAGCTCGGATGAAATCGGAAGGGGACGCGATCTTTCTGAAGCGCAAACATTGACACTGCGTGCGCAGTTGCTAGATTAGAAGGGTCGGCAGCGCGATGCCGCCGAAGAACAAGGAAACCACCATGACCACCACGATCGACACTGCCGACCTGCTAGCAATTGACACCTCGACTGCCGACATGGACGTATTGGAGGCTCTCGTCCCGTTCAGTCGCATCCGTGCTCTGCGTGCAGAGGCCGCTGAGGCAGACGACCAGAATATGGTCGACGAGTGCACCAATGCTCTGCGCGGGAAAACGGCATCGTTCCGCCGCGTGTGTGCCGCAATAAAGTCGTCCGCTGGACAAGCCTGACTCCCGTCTCGCGGTCTGCCTCTCACGAGGGGCAGCACGCGGGGCTGGACTCGCGTTTGACGAGGAGGGTGCGAGCATGGGTGACGCTATCGTGATGGCCGTGGCGATTGCGGAAGCGATCCGCGAGGTGAAGGAGGTTCCGAGCGGGACGCTTTACGCGATGCTCGTCGGCCGCGTGACGATGGAAGGGTATACCAGCATCATCCGCACTCTGAAGGGGGCGGGCCTCGTCGAGGAGACGTCGAGTCACTTGCTTCGTTGGACCGGCCCCGCGGAGATGGGCGCACCTGGACAACGGATCGCGAGCGCCAAGTGAGCGGCCACCACAACCTCGCCGTGACGGTTGCTGGCCTGACCGTTTCGCTCTCCCTCGACGAGGCCGCGTCGTGGGATGACGTTCGGCGCGAGGGGGAGGAGCGCGGCGAGTCCCGCATGTATGGCGTATGGCCGCTTCGGATGCGTAGCGGCGCGGGCAGCTGGACGATGCCCTTCGATTTGGAGGAGGGTCCACTTCTGTCGGCTGGCGAGGAGAGCCGCGAATGGGCCGCGATCCGCGAGCTCGTGACGCTCGCCGCTGAGAAGATCGGCCCGCTCGAGGCCGAGGCGCATCGGCTGATGGCTGGCGTCCGCGCCGGCAAGTGCAAGCCTGGGGACTACGCATGGGGCAAGGCTTGCGAAGCGGACGCCGATAGGCTCCGCGCATTCGTGGATGGCAAATGGGCGCGCGCGCTCGTCGCGCGGAAAGGGGCAGCGTAAATGGCACTTTTGGACGACGCCGTGGATTGGTGCGTGAAACACAACGCTTTCGTAACGTTCGATGTCTCGCTCTTCGGCGAGCACGCCGTGGACGTGTCCGCGACGACGGACGATAAATCTGTGCACGCGAGCGGTCCGACCCTCGTCGCCGCGGTCGCGCAAGCCCGCAAGATGATGGCCGAACCGTGAGCATCGTCGGCATTTACGACATCACCGGAGACCGGCTCGACGTCGCGGAGGATGGCCGAGGAAACGTCGTGCTTACGCTGGAGCCGCATGTGGACATGGTCATTCTGACCCCTGAGGTCGCGCGCTACCTCGCCGAGGTTTTGCTGCGGTGCGCGGAGACGGGAAAGGTCACCCCGTGAGGCTCGACGTCACCGGAACGGTCACGACGATCACGCAGCACACGAGCGGCCGCCACACCGTCAATGTGGAGGCCGCGCCACGCGCCACGGCGGCAAAAATCGTCGGGGCATGCACGCTCTTTCTCCCCGCCGGCTCGGAGCTCCCGCGCATCGACGACGAGGTGACGATCGCGTTCTCGTTCGCGCCGAGGAACGAATGAGCACCGCGATCGTCTGGGGCGTATCGCCGAAGCAAAGCGACCACCGAGAGCACGCGTGGATCCTTTCACGCGACATCGACGATAGTCCGATGGCGTTCGCGCTCTGCGATGAGAGCGTCCCCGCCTTCGAGAAAGAGATCGTCTCGTCAAATGGCGCCGAACTCCGTTGCGAAGTGTGCGAGTCGAAGGCCCGACAGCTACAGGCCGTGGGGTCCTGGTGGACCAGACGATGACCGCCGAGTACCGACAGACGATCGCAGGGTTCCTCCTCGCTGGGCTCTGCACCTACTGGCGTGAGGGGGAGACGTTCGCCGCGCGCGACTTCGTGCGTATCGCGTGTGAGATGAGCGCCCGGTGCTGGCTGGGCTGGGAGAGGCAAGAGGCCGCCGAGTGAGGAGCGAAGAAAAGCGCATGCTTCGCGCCGCCGAACAGCAGGCGACTAGGGAAAGGGCTCTGCGCCTCCAGTGTCCGAGGTGTGCGCGCAAAAAAGCACTCGTCCGACTCCGGCAGGCCGGCGCGTGTCTTGGGACGGTTTGCCGATGGTGCAAAGCGGAGGTGACCAAATGAGCATCTGGAAGATCCGCGCAGCATTCGAAGCGGCCAATGACGCGATAAGGCGGGCCGAGGATCGAGCGCGCTTCGCCAAAAAGTTCAATCGTTCCGGCATGGCCCTCCTCGAAGCGGAGGCGATTGCGGATGCTGCCAATTCGCTCGCGATCGCCGACGAGCACCTTATGGGGGCCGCCTTTTGGGCCGTTGATCTAAACGATGACGATGCCGCCGAACTTATCACGGCGCAATTCGTCGTCGAATACCCGCGGGCCGTCGCCCGCTTGATTCAGAAAACGAGGGGGCTATGCAAGGTTCCAAAAGACACGATTCGGTCCGAATGGCCTGCGTCGCGGCGCGGCAATCGCTCGACGCGGTGACCGTCTCACTCGAGCGGGTGGACCGAGACGCCCAAGCGACTCGCCGCGCCGCCCTGAAAGTGGCATACGGGACGAACGATAGTGCCGCCCTCGTCGACGAGGCGAAGGCAGCCGAGGCACGCTCGACGCGTTGCCGCAAGGAAGCCGCCGCGGCATGGACTGGCCCCGCGGAGCGCTTCGCCTCTGAAGTTGTCGCGGACCTCGAAAAGGTGGCCGCGGGGACGTTGAGGGAACTCGCGAAGTTGATGGATGAACGGGCCCAAAGGGCGAAGGAGACGGCAGCGTGAACGAACAAGTCAGAAAACCGAGAGGATTCGCCACGCTTTCGCCGGAAAGGCGGAAAGAAATCTCGAGCCGAGGAGGCAAGGGGGCGCATGCCGCCGGCACGGCGCACCGATTCACTACGGAAGAAGCGAAGGCCGCCGGCGCGAAGGGCGGACGGTCGAAGAAGGCGCGCGCCGACGCCATAGAGATCGCGGCGCCGGATCGTGATGGGGGCGAAGAGTGAGCGCCGAGACGGAGTTCGAGGCAGAGATCGCGCTGCACAACGCGATCGAAGGGTCACGCACCGCCGCGGCGCTCGCGGTGCGGAAGATCACCGCGCACGTGATGGCGTGCTTTCGAGAGTCGGTCGACCGCGCCCGCGAGATGGCCGCCGCACCAGCCGCGATCCCGACCCCAGCGGAGCCGCCGCCCGCTCCCATGAGCCCGCGGGCCACTGATATGGATGGCACGTGGCAACACTCTATGGATGGGATCAATTGGTTCGGTACTGGGTTCGTTCGCCGCCTGAGCGCGCGCGGTACCATGGCCTATGTCCCTCCGCCGTCCGACGTTA
>CALMMH010000732.1 GCA_937868145.1 uncultured Phycisphaerales bacterium | reverse complement strand
TCGTTCGATGAGCGCCTACCTCCGCAGCTACATTCCCAGTGGAAAGACGATGTTCTGCCCCGGTAGTCCGCAGTCCTACACGTACGCTCAGGAATGTTGGGATGCGGGCGACGACTGGGACAACCCAGACACCGCGATCACATCCGACCCGGTCGACGGCACCTACTGCTTCTACTGGAGCTACATCGGCTATCTCGGCGAACCGAAAAGACTGTTCCTGGGTCCGCGAGGCCCGGCTGCAGGCGGCAGGCAGAGTCAGTTGCTCGTGAGCGATTACTTCGGTTACGGCCACTGGCAGACTCCCGGCGCGTTCGCCAGTTGCGAGAAACTCCCCGGCGGCTTCGCTCTGGAGGAGACGTGGTTGGCCGCCGCCTGGTGGTCCGCAGAAGGCGATCCCAATTCCACCATGCCGAACGTGAAACTCCGCGCTGCGTACGTCGATGAGCACGTCGCAAGCTATACGCCCGAGGACGTGGTCCCCATGCGAGTCCCCATGGCCCCGGAAGGCGTGCCTCCCTATCCCGACGGCGCCGGCAGCCGAGGCATCTGGTACATCCCGCAAGACGCCCTTCACTGACCTGCGGTCGGCGCCGGGATTCCGTTGCTCTTCCACCAGTTCTTCCAGACCTTCTGAAATGAGAAATCTTCTATGTTCCTCCGAGCCGCCGTGACGTTATCATAGGCTGAGCGTCCCCGGCGTTGGGGACGATGCGTCTGCATTTGGGTTGGCGTTCGGAATGAACCGCGGGCAGTTGAAGTCTGATCTCTTGCGTCTGGCCTTTCTCATGGGACTTTGCTCGGCGATCGGGGTCTATCTGATCCTCACGACCTCGCTCATCACAAAAGACGGGGTCTTCTACATCGAGCAGGCCAAGTTGATCGCTCTGGACCCCGCCGCCGTATGCAGGCGATATCCGCCGGGATATCCGTTCCTGCTGTGGGCGAGTCACAAGATGGCGAGTCTGTTCGTAGAGGAAGATTCGCCGATGTTGTGGACGTACTCGGCGCAGGCTGTCACACTGCTATGCAGGGTGCTGACTCTGATCCCGTTGTATTTGCTGGGCAGGCTTCTGGTCGGGGTGGTCAACAGCTTTTGGGCCTTGTTCGTGCTCGTGATCCTGCCTTATCCGGCCTTCTATGGCAGCGATGTCCTCCGGGAATGGCCCTTCCTGTTGTTTCTGAGCACGGGCATGCTTCTGTCGTACTGGGGGCTCACGACAAGACGATGGTGGATGCTTGGCCTGGTCGGTCTCGACGCCGGGCTCGGGTGTCTGATTCGCCCGGAGTGTGCTCAGTTGATCCTGTACGCCGGGCTCGGGCTGATCGTGCTGAGAAAGGAACGCTCCGCTTCTCTCTGCGAAAGCCTGGGAATGGTGCGGCCGCATGGGGTAAGAGCAGGATATCCCCTTGGTTTGCTCCTGGCCGGGTTTGTCGCACCGATCATTCCCTACGTCCACGCCAGCGGTAGCATCGTGCCGCACCAGTTGAGGGCGTCGAGATCCAACACACAGCCCGTCATCAGCGTCATCGGAACCCGTGCGGCGTCGGATACGCCTCTGGAGTACGAGGTGCGAGTCGGCGAGACGCTGGAGTTGCCGATCCATGCCGGTGATTGGGAAGACGACTCGCTGGCGTTCTCGCTGGTCGGCGCGCCGCTGGGGTCACGGCCCGTGTATGCGTTCCGGTCGACAGCCACAGGAGCAGGATTCTGGACGCTCTCTGAACAGGAGAAGGAGAGTCTGCTCAGGACTTATGCGGAGAAGTGGCACTACGAAGGCATCGCCTGGTACGCTTACGCTCAGCCCGATGTCCAGCCGGGTCTGCAGCCTGTCTATCGGTTCTGGTCGCCCGTCCTGGGGCGGCATTTCTACACGATCAGTCCATCCGAAAGAGACGAGATTCTTGCGAAATCGGCCGAGTCGTGGACGTGCGAGGGGGCCTTGCTCTACGCGTTTGGCCCGGAGAATCCGCCGGCGGACGCTGTGGCCGTGTACCGCTTGTCAGACGAACAAGGAGGAGCCTCGTGGGCGACGACCGGTCCCGCGGGAACCGATGTCCAAGAGAGTACGATCGCCTGGTTCGCCCATTCGCAGGGCCAAGCCCCGGCCGGTGCGACGCTTGAGAACGGGTTCTTCCGTTGGCGGCCCGTCTCAGGACAGCAAGGCGACCACCAAGTGAACCTCCTTGTCACGGACGGCCATGTGACCTCCTGTCAGTTGCTGATCGTTCACGTTCTCGACGTCGAACCAACCAGCCGAGGAGTGGAGGCCGAGGGACTCCAAAACGCCGGCTTGGCAGGACTGGGGAATCCGAGCCGTATCCTGTTGTCCGTCGTGCAATACACGGCTGCCAGCAAAGCAATCTCCGCGGTGGATGAACTGGTCGACGGCATCAACGATGATTTCATGATCATCCCGGTCCTGCCATGGGTTTTGGGGCTTGTCCACTGGCTTAGACGCCGGGCCGGGAGCTTGGAGCGAGTTCTCATTCTGTCTATTCTGATCCTCACGACCGCTTCGGTGCTCGGTCGACACATCGCGGTCGGTCCCGGCTCCGCCCGGCGGTACTGCCTGTCGATGATCGCATTGACCATCTTCTATCTCCCGGCGGGTCTGGACGTCATGACACGGGTGCTGAATCGCATCTACACGTTTCGCGGGAGACTGGCGGGGTTCGGCGGCGAGCGGCGGCCGCCCTGGTTCTATCTTCTCCTGCTCGGCGGGGTGGTCCTGTGCACGCCGAAGCTGATCTCCACCCCTCTGCGTGCGGACAAAGCCGGCTATCGCGCCGCGGGTGAATGGCTTCGCGCGAACACACCGGCCGGCGCCGTGATCGCCGATCCGGATCGACGCATCTGTTTCTACGCCGACCGTCCGGCGCTTATCTACAACCGGTACCCCGACTGGCGGAAGGCGGACTTCGTCGTCGTGGCCACAGGTGATGACGCAGCACCGGCGCCGCAAGGTTGGACGCAGGTGTACTCCGTCGCCGCCAGATCGAAGAAACATGAGAAGCTGATTATCTACGCCGCTCCTGCGTCGCAGTAGCGCCGTAGTCGCCCTGGAGAGCACTCGAAGCCGCTTCGCGAGACGGACGTCTCAAGCAGGCCAGTACGGCGATTCGGTCCGAGCTTTCGCCAGATAGGCCCGGATCTTGACCAGCACATCGGCGTGGTCGGCCGCAACGTCTTTCGTCTCGCCCGGGTCGGTCGTCAGATCATAGAGTTCCACCGTCCCGCTGGGCAGGCGAATGGCTTTCCACTGGCCCCATCGCACGGCCTGGGCCAAACCCCGCTCGTGGAACTCCCAGTAGAGGAACTCGTGCTGCTTTTGTTTGCGGGAGACGCCCAGCAGCGTCGGAGCCATACACACGCCGTCCGTGTCCGCGGGGGCCTCGCCGCCGGACAGGATCGCCAGCGTCGGGAAAAAGTCCCAAAACGCGGAAATGTGGTCGCTCACAGCGCCTGCTTCGATCCGCCCGGGCCAGCGGGCGATCAACGGCACGCGGATGCCGCCTTCGTACAAGTCGCGTTTGGTCCCTCGCAGAGGACCGTTGCTATCGAAGAAATTCGGGTCCGAGCCGCCTTCGCGATGCGGCCCGTTGTCGCTGGTGAAGAAGACGAGGGTGTTTTCGTCCAGGCCGAGGTTCTTGACTCTGCGAAGGATCCGGCCGACGCCGCGGTCCAGGCGGGCGATCATCGCGGCCCGTCCCTTCTCCGCCTGGGGCCAGTCCTTGTTGGCGTAATCGCCGTAATCGGGGACCTCCATGCCGTTCACGCCGGCCTCGTTGTTGGCGTGCGGCAGCGTCACCGCCAGGTATAGAAAGAAGGGGCGATCCTTGTTGGCGTCGAGGAACTCCAGTGCCTCGGCCTCCATCAGATCGTACGCGTACTCGACCTTCGACGTCGCCACGCCGGTGCCGTCGGGGTTGTTGCTCTCGACCACGTTGCGCAGCGGGACCCGCTCCTCGTTGCGGAACAAGAACGCCGGGTAGTGGTTGTGTGCATGACGCTGGCAGAGATAACCGAAGAAGTAGTCGAATCCCTGGCTGTTGGGCGCGCCCGAGCTGCCGGGACCGCCCAGACCCCACTTGCCGATGAGCGCCGTTGTGTAACCGGCTTGCTGGAGCATCTTCGGCAACATCGCCGTGCCCTCCGGCAGCGGCAACTGGCCCATCGGTTGGATCTCCTTGTTGCCGCGAACGTACGCGTGGCCCGTGTGGAGGCCGGTCATCAGACAGCATCGCGAAGGGGCGCAGACCGTGCTGCCGGCATAATGATCGGTGAACCGCATCCCCTCGGCGGCCATCTGGTCGATGAACGGCGTTTGGATCACCGTCTGGCCGTAGCAGCCGAGCTCGCCATAGCCCAGGTCATCCGCAAGGATGAAGATGATGTTGGGCCTGCTCGCGGCGACGTCGCCGGACATCTCTTCGGACGCCTCGGCAGGCTCGTCGCGAACGGACCGCGCACAGCCGGCGATGCCCGTCGTAGCTGCACTGGCGGCCGCCAGTTTGAGCAACTCGCGTCTGGTTGGTGTCCAGGCCATTGAATATGCCTCCCGTAAAAGCAAGCACCCCGGTGCCTTGCCGTTAGCACTCCGATCCCCACCGCGCCGTCTGCACGATGGCACGCCTCAAGCATATCGACTCCGGGGCGACGGTTCAAGTTCAGGATTGCCCAGATCGTTCCCGTTGGCCTGGCGGGCGTGACGCAGTCCTAGGTCTCCAAGAGGGAAGACGGAGGATCGCCCTGATCGTCGCGCTTCGCTGCAGATTGTCGCGACGCACACATGAGCAATCGCTCTCGAAAGAACGGATTGGACAGACCCAGGATCGAGTACGGCAGCGCGGCCAGGAAGACAAGCACGCTCAGAACAAGACCGATGCCGGTCGCAGCAGTCAGGATCCTGCCCATATCGAAGGGCTGGTCGTCGACAACGAACAGGAAGACCGACATCGCCAGGATCGTGCCGGCCAGACAGGTAACCGTCGTTCCGGCCGCCTGTTGTGCGAGGAATCGCCAGGCGCGTCGCGAGCGATATCCGCGAACGGCCATCGCATACGCGGCGACCGTCGAGACCATTGCCACAGCCAGCACCATCGTGGAGGCCGTGCCCTCGGACCCAAAGCCCAACGACGCTCCTCCGACCAGCGCGACACCCAGGGCCACGCCGAAGGCCTTGAGAAGGGCCCCGTACCACGCGCCGTCTGCGAAGCAATGCGCCAACAGCCACAGCGCCGCGCATCCGACCGCGAACGCCTGAACCATCGTGCCGAACGCCATGCGATCCGAGCTGTTCCCACCGATGGCTCTTGCCAGGACAAACCAGCCCAGAAGCACGACCGCCAGTGGGACAAGGATAGACAGAACCTTCCGGGTGC
>CALMMH010000731.1 GCA_937868145.1 uncultured Phycisphaerales bacterium | reverse complement strand
GAAGGATCGACGGGAAGATGCAGCGGAATGTAGTGTCCCGGGCGGACCACCTGATACTCCAGGATCACACTGGCGAGCCCGTTGGCGTCGGTTGCCCTGGCGGTCAGCGTAACCGTCTGGCCGCCCTTCGGCTGTACAGGCTCCCCCTGGATCTCGCGAAGGTAGGGCTTCATGTTCGAGGCGGAAACGCCTTTGTTGGCGCGCAGGGGCGTAGGGGAGGCTGAGGACCAACAGACGGCCAGGCTGTTGTCGAAATCCGGGTTGACCAACTGGATCGAATGCCCCGTGCCGGCGGTCGTGGCCGGAATGGGATCGCCCACCGTCGGCCAGGGGAACCCTATCCCGTATTCAACTTCATCCACGAGCCCCCCTGCGGCGTTGCACAGCGTGATCCGCTCGCCTTCATTGTCGAGCCGGCCTTCGTACGGCCCCAGCACATAGGTTGGATCGAGCCCCTGACGTCCCGAACCCCACTTCGCTCGCACATGATCCGGGGATTCGGCAATCACCATGTGCCCTTTGGCCGGGAGAACCGCTCCGGCGGGAAACTCATAGGTCAACCCCGCGTCGAAATACCAGCCGGAGAGATCGACCGCTTCGTCGCCGCGATTGTACAGCTCGACGAACTCCACCAACTCCGTCTCCACATCGGGATTGCAGTGGATTTCATTGATCGTGACGCCCAATTGCGACTCCGACGGTTCATCCGCCCGGAGGGGCGTTGTTCCACACCACGCCGTCAGCACCGCCAGGGAGACAAACAACCAGCAGCAACGCATTAAACGATTTCCAAACGCCCACGACAGGGAATGAGTCTCGCTATGACATCTGATCGTTTTCTTGCTCATAAATCCATCAGCTCGAAGAACACCCTCACAACACGGTCCCTCACGCCAGCGATCGCCCAAGCCTCCCGTCCATCCACATCGCCCGGCCAACAGCCGACGATATCCCGCAAACCGATTCATTATACCGTTTTCGGCCGCGAAACGCCAGGACCACGTCGCCGCCGGGATATGGTGGCGGATTTCGCTTGTCGGTGTCCGGGTGGCAGCGGCAAGCGTAGTCTTCGAAGCTTGCCGATGGCTTCCTCGCGGGAGCAAGACCATCGGCAAACAAGTTTGCCGCTGCCACCCGGAATCGAAGAAGGACCATTCTCGATATTCCGCGCCCTCGCCGCCACATATTTTCCAGCAATCGCCGCCACCATATTCCAGTCGCCCCCCGGCTTGCGGCGGCGTTCCGGACCGATTTTCGGATGGACAGCCTGCAACGCGGGGTGTCTAATAACATCGTGAGTTGATGCACCGCATCAACGAATGGAGTTTGGTCACGGGATGGAAGGGAGTCTGGGATGGTGGTGAAAACAGCATCTATGCTGGTTTGGATGGGGGTATTCCTGATGGTCTCGAGCCGGCCGGCGGTCTGTCGGGATACGGGCGCAACGGATTTCGATTCTGTATGCGACAGGGCGCGCCAATGCCTTCGGGAAGGACGCTGGGACGACGCGATGGCCGCCATAACCATCGTGGAGAATGAAGCCAGAGCGCGAGTGGAGCGGGATCCCGGCAAGGAACTCAGCGTCCTGATGATCAAGGCCCGCGCGTACTGGCACCAGAGGGATACCGAGGGCCTAGAGCAATTCCTCACCCAGTTCGAGAAGAGCTACGCTCGCACATCCGCGGCGGCCTGGGTGCAGCGGGCCGCCTGGTACGAAAGAACGCTCGGCTATCGCTTCGCGGAAGACCTCCCGCAGGCGGCGCAGGCTTTCGAGAAATACAGGGAACTCGAGGAGCAATGGACGAGCAACCATCCCGAAAGAAACGAGTTCGAGGCCGCGGCAAGAGACTTCGATCTTCACGTGGCGATGCCTGCGCAGATCGGAGATCTATACCGTTACATGGGCAGCATGGATGCGGCGATGGAGAGGTACCGGTCGGCGCTGGCGTATGTGAACGCCCACGCCGCGAGTTTCAGGCCGTTGGATGAGCGCCCGCAGCAACTCCTCGGCAACCTTCTGACGCCCTCGAAGTACAGAGAGGAAATCCTCCCAACCGCGATCCGCGAATGCGAGGCGCCCCAGGACAGCGTCCTCGCTGAACTGGGCCGGGATGTGGCCTGCGAAATTCAGCAGGCCGACTGGTTCCTGACCATCGCAAAAGGATGGCGCCAGCCCAAGGCGCTGGATTCCGCAAGAAGGCATTACCGCAAGGCCCAGGAAGCCCTGGAGACCGCCCAAGAGGCAATCATCGCTCTGCCGGCCAGCGACAAGATCCGATACCTCGCTCTGCAAGAGCACATCAAAGAGAGCGTGCACGCATTCAACACGGAAGTAGTCCGGTTCACCGACAGCGGAATCTGAGGTCTCAGGTCGCGCTCTACGATCGGGGTTGGCTTTCTTTCAATACGATCTCTTCACCGGCTGAAGTGGGGAGTAAGAAGCGCTCGTCGTGCACTCGTTCGGCCGCCTCGCCGTTGCGGAAGAGCTGAACCTCCCGGCCGGGCCAGGGATTGACCAGCGTGCACGAACGGCCTCGTTCGCTGTGGAGCCGAACGTATTGGACGCAACCGTTCTGCAGGGAGCTGGACACGAGGAACGCGCCCCAGGTCCGGATGCCGCGGAAGGAGGCGTCGTGCTTCCTCGGCCAAACCGGAAAGACCCGCAGCACGCCGCCATGTCCCATGCAGAGCATCTCGTTGATCGTGTTGGGCACAGTCGAACAGTTCTCGATCCCGTGGGGGTTGTCCTTCTGGAACCCGTTGGGGACGGTGTGCTCTGTGTACTCCGCCAGCTTCTGGAGGATGACATTCGGATCGTAACCCACGCGCACGGCCGCCGGGAAGAAACTGTTGGAGCCGTTGCCGTCGAGCCATCGCTGCATCAGGTCGATCGTGTTGCGCGCGACCTCCAGTAGTCTGGGGTCGCTGTCCAGTCCGATTGCCCCGCCGGGGTAGATGTGTTGGATTCCCAGCGTGTTGTCCGGCCACCAGTCAGTCCCCTCTTCGCTGTAGCGGAAGACCGTTCTCCCATTCTTCTCTTGCGTGGTGAAGTCGCTCAGATGATCCAGCATGTGACGCCACTTGGTCCGTCGGTCGGCGTCCAGGCCGAGCGTCTCGCTCATATCCAGAGCGACAGCAAGGACGTTGCGGAGCAGCCCCGGCGTCAGAACCGGATTCTTGTCCTGGCCCGAGCCCTCATGGATCGCGTCGCCGTAGATCACGTAGCGGCCATCCTCGAACTTGAGGTAGTCCTCCCAAAAATCCACGACGGCGACTACGAACGGATAGACTCGGCGGCCGTAAACCGGATCATAGGTGCAGCGCCATCGCTGGGCCATATTCAT
>CALMMH010000730.1 GCA_937868145.1 uncultured Phycisphaerales bacterium | reverse complement strand
ACAGGGCTTCGCACAGGCACGTTCGGCATCCATCCTTTTTAGGACATTCACCCGAGAATGTCAACGGACGAAGAGAGTGTGAAGTGTCAAGTTTGAAGTGTGAAGCGTCGCGCCTCCTGCGCGAGTCCGCTTCGCTTGAAACTTGACACTTCCCACTTGAAACCGCTCTTACTTCTCCGCCGCTTGTATCCTCGCCCAGACGTGGCTGACGTTGAGCTTGGCCGCGGTCTCGAAAGCCGTGCGGGCTGCGTTCACATCCCCTTTGCCCAGGTAGCCCAGGCCCAGCGTGTAATGGGCCGACGCCTGCTGAGTTTGGCGGGTCTGTTGCTCGCCGAACTTGGCGAAGAAATCCGTGTCCTCGCCTCGGGTCAGGCGCTCCGTGCCGGTCTTGATCAGCTCATCGAACTCGCCCATCGCGTCGGCGTCCCGGCCGAGCTTCTTCAGGCACATCGCTCGATAGAACCTGGCGTCCGGCGAACGGAATCCGCCTTGCCGCTCGGCGGCGTTCGTGAAGCGTTCCTTGGCCTTCTCGGCCTGGCCCATCGCCTCGTAGGCACAACCCGCGTAGTACGCGAACTGGGCCGCTCGCGGATCGTTCTGGGACTTGCCCACCGAGAGGTTCTCGGGGTACTCGGCCGCCGCCAGGAAATCGCTCAAAGCGGCCTTTGCATCGCCGGCCGTCAGTCTCGCGAGGCCTCGCAGTAGATGGGCGTCGACGTAGACGTCGCGGATCTCCCCGCCGCCTTCGCGGACGTGGAATTGGGTCTTGGCCAGCGCGTCGATCGCATCGTCATACCGTCCGGCCAGGACCTGCGTCAGGATCTGTCGCAGATGACTGTCGTTCCGCTGGGCCGCCACCGCCCGATGCTCCTCCAGGACCGCCAGACGCTTGGCGGGGTCCACGTTGCCCATCTCGTACAGCTCGTCGAGCTCCGTGAGCAGCCGCGGGTCCTGCCCATTGTAGGAGACCGCCTGCTCGTAGCTGGCGATGGCCTTGACGACGTCGTTCTTCGTGCGATAGTACGCCCAGCCCAGGTTGCGATGCGCCATCGCGAACGCCCCGTCGATCGCGACGGACCGCTCCCAGCATTCGATCGCCTTTTCCGGCTGAATCTCGTACAGCAGGTTGCCGAGGTAATAGTGGGCCCGGGAGTCGCCGGGATTTCGGGCGATCGCGGCCCGCAGGACCTCGGCGGTCTCGGCCCGGAACGGGAAGCAGTAGTCGCTGGGCATCGCGCCCGCCTGGCGGTACAGCTCTTTGGCCAACGCGGCCTCGCCCTTCTGCTCGTGAATGAACCCGAGGAAATAGTAGACCAAAGGCGAGCTGCCCGCCAGGTCGGTTTTGTCCCGGGCCGCACGGGTCAGGACGTTCCTCGCGTCGTCCCAGAAGCCCCAGTTCAGGTAGTCGGTCGCCAGTTCCAGGTACGCCTGAAGGTCCCGCTGCATTGCGATCTCGAGACCCTCCAGCGTTCGCTCGGCCTTGTGATTCGAACCGGACTTTTGCTGAGCCAGCGACAATTCGTTCATCGCCAGGAAGTCCAGCGGGTCCTCGTCGAGCACTCGGGCCAGGAGGCTCGCGGCTTCTTTGGGCCTGTTCAGTCGCGTGAGGATCGCGGCTTTCAGATTCAGGGCTTTTCGGTCCAGTGTGTTTGTCGCGATCGCCTGTTCCACCTGTCCCAACGCTGTGTCGAATTGTCCCTTGCGGCAGGACAACTCCGCCAACTGGTAGTAGGAAGGCGACCGGAACGCATAGTCCCACGCCGCACGATGGAACATCTCCTCCGCTTCGTCGAACTGGCCCTGCGCCCGCAGAGCCAGGCCCAGGTGATAGAGGGCTTCCGTATCGCCCGCGCGGGTGTACTCGGCCGTCAGACGCGCCACCGCGCGACGCAGATGCTCCTCGGCCTTCTCGTACAGCATCCGCCGATTGTAGTCGATGCCCACGATCGTGTTCGTCCGCACATCGTTCGGGTCGCGTGTGAGCGCCTCCTGATAGTAGTCGAACGGATTGACGCGCGGGTTGTGGATCTGCTGGATGCGAAGGCCCGTCAGGTACAGCTCCTCGATGGTGGCGATGTCCTTCGGCGCAGCGGGCGGCTTCACCGTCGCCGGCAGGTTCGGATCGCTCACGATCTCCACCGGCTGGTACGCGATCAGCGTTTCACCCGATTTCGTCACGAGGCTGGCCTTGAGGTCCGTTTTCTTCGTCCCTTCAGGGGCCGCAACCTCCGCAACGAACGGCGTGTCCGGCCCGATCGTGATGATCTTATCGAGGATGGTCTGCCCCCCCGCCTTGAGGATCGCTCGGGCCTTCTGATATCGCGAGGTCGCGTTGAAACCCAGCGTGACCTTGCCTTCGACCAGTTCCAAGTTCACCGCCGCGTGCGCATTGGCGTTCTTGAAGCCGCCGATGTCGCGGACCGGATACCAGATCTGCGTGAAGGTCTTCACCTCATGCGGCTTGATCCAGCTATAGTCCGGCTGGTTGTCCGACCACGCGCCCACCATCAGCTCGGCGTAGGGGCCGTCTTCGTCGGTGAGGATCTTGTCCCACATGCGACCGGTCGCGCCGGGACTCCACTCCCAAAGCTTGGCCCCGCAGACGACGTGGTGATCGCCCACGTGGACGACGCCGGCTTTCTTGCCGTGATCGTAGCCGCCCATGAAGTCCTCCTGCGTGTTCCAGGCGAAGAACGACACGGGTTCCGGATGGTTCTTCCACCAGGACAGGTCCACGCCCTTGTAGTCGATTCCGCGATAGGTCTCGTTCGCGATCGGCCAGTGGGCGAAGTCGTTCTTGGAGTGGTATGTCGCTTCCGTCACGCTGGGCGGGAACAGCACCTGGTAGTCGTCGTTGACGTGCACCGCGACGTTGGCCCAGTAGAGGATCGAATTCGGATACGAGGTCCGGTTGAACAGCTTCACGGTCGCCTCGATCGCAGACGACCCCGGCCGCAGCGTGACGCCGATGAGCCATTTCATCCGATGACGCCGCTCGGTTTCGCCGAACCAGATGGTCTTGCTGCCGTCGGCGTTCTCCGCGAGCGTGTAATCGACCGGCATCTGCGTCGTGTTTCGATGGTGGTGGAAGACGCACCACTCGATGCCGCCGGAGACCCAGGCCCCGAGCATGCCGATCAACGCGGGCTTGACCACGTGCTGGCGGTAGAAGATCTCGTAGCCGTTGGTCTTGTCGGTGGCGTACCAGAGCCGCCCGCCGATCTCCGGCAGGATGCACAGCTTGACGTACTCGTTTTCCAGGTAAAGGGCGGTGTAGGTCTTCTCCTCGCGGACGCCGGTGACGCCGTCGATCATCGCGTAGGGGTAGATCCGCTTCTCGGCCCCCTGGTACGACTCGTTCGTGTAGAACCGCGGATTCACATCCGGCGGGTCGAGCCGGTAGGTCGGCAACGTCAGCGGCTCCTCCCACACCTTGACGGCCGCCGGGACCGACGTGACCAGAAACAGGACGAACAGGCAGGACAGACGGACGATTCGCGTGATGGACATGTGAAGCGACTCCTTTCTGGACCTCACCGACCGCGCACCGGCTCGACAAAAAACCGGCCGCGGAGGCCATCCTAGCACAAGCGGCTTGTCGCGACAAGGCGGTTTGTCCCAGCGGAGCGCTAGGCGTGCGCATCATCTGTCAATGAGGTCAATGGGGTCAAGAAGGTCAACCAGTCCTTTCTCCTCCTTCGGGACCCCTTGACCTCATTGACCTTGTTGACT
>CALMMH010000729.1 GCA_937868145.1 uncultured Phycisphaerales bacterium | reverse complement strand
GGACGGGTTTCTCCTGTATCGCGATCGCAGGCAAGCGGGCCTACACTCTGGGCAACCGCGACGAGATCGACACGGTCTACTGCCTCGACGCCGAGACCGGCGCCGAACGGTGGAAGCATTCCTACCCCTGCAAGCTCGACCCCAAAGCCTACGAAGGCGGCCCGATGGCGACCCCTGCGGTCGAGGACGGCCGGCTCTATACGATCAGCAAGTTCGGCGACTGCTTCTGCCTGAACGCCGAAACCGGGTCCGTGATCTGGTCGGTGAAGTTCGAGCCGCCCGTCCGGACCGAGGCCGATTACCAGGCATGGTGGGGTTTCGCCGGCTCGATCCTCATCGCCGACGACCGCCTCATCCTGCCCGTCGGCACGGCGGGCCTTGCGTTGGACAAGCTCACCGGCAAGCCCCTCTGGGACAACGGCCCGGGCTATTCAGGATACTCCTCGCCCATCCGCTTCGAATTTGCCGGCACGCCCTGCTTCGCCTTCGTCAGCGGCCACGAGATCGTCGCCGCGACCCTCGCCGACGGCCAGGTCCGCTGGAAGATCCCCTGGAAGACCACCTGGGACCAGAACGCCTCCGACGTGATCGTCGCAGGCGACAAGCTCTTCGTCTCCTCCGGTCACGGCGTGGGCTGCGGCCTCTTCGACCTCTCGACCGGCTCGCCCGTTCCCCTGTGGCGGACCAAGAATATGAAAACCTACCTGAGCAACTGCGTCCTCTGGCAAGGCTCGCTCTTCGGCTTCGACGACAAGGAGCTCCAATGCCTCGACTGGCAGACAGGCGAAGTCCGCTGGTCCAGTCCCCGTCTGGGCCTGGGCTCATTGATCCTGGCCGAAGGCAGACTGATCGCCCTGCAGGAAAACGGCACGCTCCGGATCGTCGAGGCGACGCCCGAGGCGTACCGGTCCCTCGCCGACGCCAAGGTCCTCACCGGCCGCTGCTGGTCGACCCCGTCCCTGGCCAACGGCCGCCTCTACCTCCGCAACGCCGCCGGCGACGTCGTCTGCCTGGACCTGCGAAAATGACGACTGCGCAGGGCGCGTCTTCCTGTGGACGAGACCCTGTTGAACGCCGCCCGCGATTAACCAATTTCTCACTTTACTCGCCCCCGTCGCACACCATAATGGGGATGCATGATCGGACTGCCGTCGTGGGACTTGGGACGACCGGCGTGGACCGGCTTGCCCCTGCGGGTGTCAGAGAGATATACTCCACAAACGGGTTTCCGGGGAGGAATCGGAATATGGCTGTTCGCCATCACAAGCACATAGGCTTCACCCTGATCGAGCTTCTCGTCGTGATTTCCATCATCGCCCTGCTCATGGCGATCCTGATGCCGTCCCTGAGCCGGGCCCGCAAGCAGGCGAGATTCATCGGCTGCCAGGCCAATCTCAAGTCCTACGGCATGATGGCCTTCCTGTACGCCGACGACAACGACTACAAGATGCCCAACGCCTGGACCAGTTTCTACAGTCAGCGAATCTACGACGGCGAGCCGCACCGCTACTGCCGCTGGCACAATCCCGACTGGGACCTCGTCCACCACCCCGAGTACGCGGGCCCGATGTGGCCGTATTTGAAGGGCAAAGGCATCCACATTTGCCCGTCGTTTCCCGCCATCGGCAAGGAGTTCGGCCCCGTCCATCCCGAGCACGTCGCGAGCGTGCCGATCAAGCCCAACTACAACTACTCCATGAACTCCTACCTCAGCGAGAAGAAGATCACCTCCATGAAGCGCTATTCGAGCCTCTTCTTCTTCGGCGAAGAGAACCTCTGGATCACCAAGCCCTACAACATCTACGCCTTCAACGACACCGCCATGTGCGTCTACGAAGTCTGGGACAGCTTCGGCACCTTCCACATGGCCCGCCAGTCGGACCTCGAGGACGGCGTGGTCAACGCGGTCTTCCTCGACGGCCGCGTCCAGTCGGTCAACCGCCTGGACTCCTGGCGATACTGCGCCCCCGACGGCCAGAGCAAGTCGCCCGTCCAAGACGCACAGTGACCGATCAAAGGGCGGCGTCCGGCTCCGCGGGCACAGTGAACTCGACGCTCTCGGGGGCCAGACGGATGTCGTCGATGTAGATACGACCGGCGCCGCCTGCCGCAGGCGTCTTGCGGTCGCCCACGCCGATGTACAGCGTCTTGACCTTGGCCAGGTTCACGCCGGTCAGGCTGCTGAGCGGGATCTTCCACTCGGTCCAGGTCTCCAGCGTGAGGGCGGCCGCGTCGGGATTCGTCGCGACGGCCACCTTGTTGGTGCTGTCCGCGACGGCCACGTACAGCTTGCCCGCGCCGTTGGTGGCCGTGCCTCTGACCCAGAGGCTCAGGTCCGTCACGCCATAGAGCGTCCAGTTCTGCGTGGGGGTGAACTCCAGCTCGGCCTCGCTGTAGTTGGGGGCCTTGCCGTTGTCGTATTCGATCGGCATGGCCTGCCGGCCGCCGTGGATG
>CALMMH010000728.1 GCA_937868145.1 uncultured Phycisphaerales bacterium | reverse complement strand
CATAGTAGTACGTTCGCAGTCGTTCCTGACCATGTGCAACATCCGGGTGTTGCGAGAATTTGAAATAAGAGATGCGCGTTCCATTGAACTCGTTTGATATGCGCTTCGCGTAACCGCCATCGATGAAGACGCCGTAGCGATCCATTCGAGCCTCTCCCAAAAAACAACCAGCGACCGTATGCCGATCGCTGGTGAACATCACAAACCAACGACCACATGGGATCGCTGGTGCGTATATCAAAAGATTCTCATTCTTCTCCGCTTGATACGAAAATTCTACTCTTGTTGATCGGCAAATGCAAATGGAATCTTCACCCAAATGGGAAAAATACCGTGCCTGGGCCAAATCCTCTGGTAGCCAGAGAAGAGCGACGAGAGGGGGGCGGTTGCATCAGTCGTGACGATAGGACACAACGTTGGAGCAAACCACTCCCCGCGAGTTTCATTTCACCGGTTCGGCCGTGCCGACGACCGGCCAGCCGTCGGCGGTCCAGGTCAGCGGGCGGATGGCGTACTTCGACACGCCCCAGGAGGTGGAGCCGTCGTAGAAGTGCATCCCGAGCCAGTACTGGTCCCCTTCCTTCAGAATGCCGGCGTGGCCGGGACCGATGAACGGGCCGTCGGTGTCCAACAGGAGCGTGCCGCCGCCTTCGAGCAGGTTCTTGTCGTCCTTGTCGAGGTAGGGACCGGTGATCGTCGGACTGCGGCCGATCCGCATGCTGTACGTGCTGTTGACGCCCCGACAGCACATGCCCCAGTTGAGGAACAGGTAGTAGACGCCCTTGTGATAGTAGATGAACGGGGCCTCGATGGAATCGTAGTGGGCCAGCGCGTGGATCGGAGAATCGGGGGCGATTCGCTTGCCGGCGGCCGGGTCGAGCTGGATCAGCTTGATGCCGCCCCAGAAGGAGCCGAAGGCCAGCCACAGGTTGCCGTCGGCGTCGACGGTGACCGCCGGATCGATGGCGTTGAAGTCGTCGCGGGGACTCGACTGAATGACGATGCCGGCGTCTTTCCATTCGTAGGCCGGATCGCACGGGTCCAGCGTGACGTTCGTCGCCAGGCCGATTGCGGAAGTGTTCTTGCCGAAGGTGGAGACGGAGAAGTAGAGCAGGTATTTGTCACGGAAGTGAATCACGTCGGGAGCCCAGAAATCCAGGCCGCCGCGATTGCCCGGCACCGCCTGGGCCACCCACTCGGGCGACTTGGCGAACGTCTGGGGGCCGCGTTCCCACGTGACCAGATCCTTGGAGTGATAGCTGGGCGTGCCGCGGCCGGTGCAGAAGATCCAGTACTGGTCCTTGCACTTGGCGATGGTGGAAGGGTCGTGAACGCGGATGCCGCGATTGCCGAGCTTGAGCAGATGGGCCACGGCGTTCGGATCGGCCGGCGGCTCCGGCGGTCGACCCGGCCTTGAGGACGTGGCCGGCTGAGCCCACCCCACCGCTGCCGCCGCGACGATTGCACACAGAATCACCACACCGCGAGAACAAGTCATCATCTTCATAAGACCCTCGTTCAAATCCCTGTCGCCATTTGCATGGTTCGTAGTGACGCCGTAAGGCGTTGTCTTTTCCTTCTTACGCGACATACGACCCGTAGAAGATATGCCCTTACGGGCACACTACGAACAGGTTGATCACTTCACCGTCGCTCCACAGCCGCCGAGAGACGCAATACCGTCAGCGAATTCGCTCGGAACGTCGCGGCGAACTCGGCGGCCGGAACTCTCATCTCCGACTCCACCGGAACAACCACGTTCGGATTGTCCATAGTGTTCTCCGCATTGGCGTTCGCATGGGCGAGCGTGACAACCTTGGCCTTGTCGCCGAGCTTGGACAGTCCTTTGAGCGAGATCGTCGCGGGCACTTCCGAAGGAGTCGGATTGACGACCTTCACGATCACCTCGCCGGCCCTGGCGTCCAGCCCCGCCAACGCGTAGAGCCGCCGCACAATCCCAATGCCTGCCAGTTTCACCTCGGGCGCCTGCACCTGTGTCTGGAGAACGACATCGGGACGATTCGACGCGAAGACCTTCTGGGCCTGATACGACGACCGGCCGACACACCGCGAGCCGTCCATCAGGATCAGGTTCACCGGCCAGTCCCGCTGATTGACGTTCTCGAACAGCGGCGCGTACGAGCACATGAGCACGATGTCGCCGTTGCGCTCCATGTTCAGCATGAAGACCGTCTCGGCCAGGGCGCCGAGGAGGTTGCCGGTCCCGACGCCGCGATTGACCGCGTACTCGCCCACGTAGATACTCGGCCCGTTACGATCGGCGTTGTCGTAGTGATTGGCCATGCTGAAAAAGCGGGCCGGATCGACGTAGTAGTGGTCGTCCACGATCTCGACCGGCATCTGGGGCATCCGTGTGTCCGCAATCGTGATCGCCTGCGGATACTTCGCTTTGATCGCATCGTAGAAGACCTTGTAGTGTCGCTCGTAGTTCGGGCCGTGGTTCTCGTTGCCGATCTCGACGTACTTGAGCTTGAAGGGCTCGGGTCGTCCATTGGCGGCGCGTTTGGCGCCCCATTCGGATGTGGCCGGCCCCAGCGCGTACTCCAGCGCGTCGAGCGTGTCCTGCACGTAGAACTGCAAGTCCGCGCCGGAGGCGATCTCGGGACATCGCCCCTGGCAGCTCATGCCGACGTTGACCACGTACATCGCTTCGGCCCCGAGATCCTCCGCCAACTGGAGGTATTCGTGGTAGCCCAAGCCATATGTATTGTAGTAACCCCACAGATCGAAATCGCCCTTGCGCTGCGAGATGTCGCCGATGGAGTCCTTCCAGCGGATGCGGTTGTGCAGCGTGACGCCCTCGACGATGCAGCCGCCGGGGAAACGCAGGAAGCCGGGCTTCATGTCCGCGAGCAGTTGGGCGACGTCGCGGCGCATGCCGTTGGGCCGGTCCTTGAAGGTCTTCCGCGGGAACAGCGACACCACGTCCAGCCACATCGTAACCGGCTCGATCGGCGTGATGACCAAACGACACTTGGGATCGGAGGCGTTGGCGTGCAGGCCCAAGGTGTACTTTCGCCATTGGGCGGGGGCGTTGGCTGCGCCGGGCTGAGGCGGACCGAATTCGCCGCGTCCGATCTCCGGAATCGTCGCGCGGGCGCAGACTTTGTCGCCCGCTTCATTCTCCAGGGAGAACACCAGCCCGACGCCTTTGCTGCCCTCGGTCTTCGCGTAGAACGCGGCGTCGTACCATTCACCGGCCTGAACGTTGATGCCCCAGTATCCGCTGTTGACCAAGCCGCAGCGAGAACCCATCTTGGTCACGGTCAAACGGAGAGAATGCGGATTGCGGTCGTTCAGCGGATGGTTCGCGTCGATGGCCATCGAACCTTCGGCCCCGCCCTCGGCCAGGAACGACCAGCCGGGCAAATCGTCCTGGAACCACTTGCGCGTTCGCCAACCCTTCGGGGTGAAGACTTGATCGCCCTCGGCCCGCCAGCCCTCGGGGATGGCGCTCGCTTCCATGTCGCGGTTCTGGACCAGTTCGGCGTAGAGCCCGCCGTCGCCGGCGTGGTTGATCTCCTCGAAGAAGATGCCGTACATCTCGGGGCTCACAGGCCGCATCGGCCCTGTCGCATCGACCGTGATCACAGGCCGCGTCACATCTTTCGCCGCCATTGTCACCGCCGAAATCGACAGATGAAGGACACACACGATCGTTGCGATTCGCTTTCGCATCGTGACCTCCTGATTCCGCATGATCCTTGTGCGCGAAGCACATCCCAACGCTGTCGCCAATCCATCGACAAAGCCATCGCAAGGAAAGAGCGATAGCGGTAGCCCACCGAATTCCTATTTCGCCGTCTTCAAAATCGCGCAGCCGTAGATGCCGCCGGCGATCATGCCGGGGCGGGCCTGGAACTTCACCGTCACGGTCTTCTTGTTCGCGAGGAGTTCCTGCGACAGCGGATACGTCTCGTCATAGAACACGCCGGGCCGATTGTTCTCGAGCTTGAGCGAGGCGAGCTTCACGTCGTCGACGAGGATGTCGAACTCGCGTCCGCCGGCGTCGCTGCCCCAGAAGCCGATGCGGAGTTCCTGCGGCGTGTCGGACAGGATTTTGAGCGTGTACGAGAACCAGCCGCCGTCGCCGGCGTGGCGCCAGGCGCGACCGAAGTGGAGACCCGAGGCCATTCGCTCGCCCTTCATGGCGTGGGCCCGCTCGGATCGCGGGTCGCCGATCGCGACTTCGTCGACGGTTCGCAGTTTCAGATCGCGGCGGACCTCCTCCTCGGCGAGATAAGCCGCCTGCTCCGGGCCGCCCTTGCGGAAGGCCCGCCAGTAAACCGCGTACCGCTGGCCGAAGAGCTCATGGTACGGCACAAGCGTGACGTTCTGCTCCAGTCCGACCGTGCGGAACGTCGGCGGGTTGTCGGAGACCTTCTCGACGCACGTCGCGAAATCGTCGCTGTCGGCCAGCAGGACGGGAGCCTCGGCCAGGCGGTCCTTCGGAAACTGATACCACTGGTCTTTGAGGTAGACCACATCGTCGGTGAGGCCGTCGCCGCCGAGCTTGCCGGCCAGGACGAGCGGGCCGTAGAGAAAAGCTACGAGGTTCTTGTCGTCGGGCATCGGCGCGACGCGGAGGCTCATCGGCATTGCGACGTCGAGCCGGTCGCCGTCGGACCAAGTCCGCCGGATCGTCATATAGCTCCCAGGCTCGGCTTCGACCGAAAGCGGCTTGTCGTTCAGCTTGACCGCGACGCCGCGGGTCGCCCAGGCCGGGACGCGGACGCGGAGCGAGAACTCCTTCGGCTGGTCCGCGCGGATCGTCAGCGACGTGGTCGAAACGTCCGGCCACTGCGTTTCCTGTCGGATGCGAACGCCCGCTTCGCGCCAATTCAGCTCCGACGCGATGAAGAGGTTCACGAAGACGCCGTCGCCGTCGTGATAGTAGATCGTGTCGCCGTACTTGGCGTGGTTCTCGAGCCCTGTCCCGGTGCAGCACCAGAAGCAGTCGGTCGGCCGGTTGTACGTCTTCCACCGCCCGGTCGCCAGCGGCACGAAGTACATCATCATGCCGGTCTTGGGGTCCTGCGTGCTCAGGATGCTGTTGACCAGGGCCCCCTCGTAATAGTCCATGTACTCGGCCCGCGGCTCCCACGAGAACAGGTGCCGCGTGAGCTTGAGCAGGTTGTACGTGCAGCAGGTCTCCTGCGTGTGGTCGCCCAGCTCCGCCGCCAGTTGATCCGGGTCGGTCCGCCAGTGTTCGTCGTTGCTGGTGCCACCGGTTAAGGCACATAAGTGTTGCATGGTTACAGTGTATATCCATGCAGTATCAATAGTA
>CALMMH010000727.1 GCA_937868145.1 uncultured Phycisphaerales bacterium | reverse complement strand
CGACCGCATAGACCGCCTCGTTCAGGGCGCTCCAGGTGCTGCCGCTGAGAGCGCGTGCTTTCACGCATGCGCTTCGATCCAAGTTGACCGCTTCCGTGTACTTCACGGCATTGGCGGAGACACCTGAAGGCGTGCCGGGCGCTGCCGCGCCATAAACCAGCATCGCGCTCAAGAGGAAGTCCGAGCTGCTGATGGACTGGTTCATCGCCTGGATGGCCAGGATATTCTGCCCGCTCTTGAGACAGTTCTGGGCGTTGGAAAGGCTGATCGTCTCCAGTTCTATCGCATCGATGTCGGAGTTTTGCGCCTCGGCGGCCGAGTTCCAGGCGGGTTCGGCCGTGAAGTTCCGTCTCGCCACTTCGACACCGTTGATCCAGGCGACGAAACCGTCGTCATATCGGACCTTCAGTTGCACGCCTGCGAGCTTCGTTGGGTCCTGGCTGAGAGTGAAGGGAATGCGGATGTAGCAGGTGGCCTGCTGAACGTACATGGATTCCACCAGGTCGATTGAGAACAGAGACTCATAGCCGGTGCTCCGCTCGAAGCCGACGCCGCCGGTTCCGCTGAGCCAGGCGGAGTCGTCGAAGTCCTGGCCGCCTCGCCATGCATCGTGGATGGGTCCGGTCGGGACGAGCACTCGTTTGGCGGCGCTCTCTGCAACCAGGGTCGTCGCATATTCCCCGCTGGAAGTCTCGATGCTGGGGACCCGCGGGTCGGAGCCGTCCAGCGTGTAATAGATGGCGCCGCCGGCCTCCATGGTCAGACTGCTGGTTCGGGAGATCGGGCCGCCATGCTGATGCGCGCCGTCGACATGGAAGACCGGGGCCTCGATGCTCGGGTAGAACCCCGCAGAGCGGAACTGACCGAGCACGATGTTCGAACGCTGAGGAAGATAGGTTGTGAGGAGCCTGTCCCGCATTGTGGTCCAGTGCGCCGGCGTGACGTTCGCCCCGTGCTGATCGGCCCAGCGGGCCGCTTCGGGGATGATCGCCAGAGCGATGCTGTCGGAGAGTTGGGTGTAACGTTCGATCAGCGAGTCGGTCGTGAGGACCCCGCCATTGAAGAACAGGCGGTGAAGCCGGTCGGCGAAAAACAACTTGTATTCGGCGCTGTTCCTGAGCCGGCTGTGCGGCTGCCCGACCTCGGTGGAATCGGGATACGTGACCATGTCCATATTCACCGGCGAGCGGTTGCCGAGCATCGAGTATTCGCCGTCCCAGCAGTAGAACTTGAATCCTGTGCTCGCGGCGGTGCGATCGCGTCCCAGCCAGTAATTGTTCCAGGGCCAATCATAATTTCCGATCCACATATTGACGATCACGTAGTCCACGTAGTTGGCCAGGTCGAGCAGGCAGGGATAATCGCTGCGGGGCCGGCCGTCGAGGCCTTTGCCTTGGAGCTTCATCAGGGCTCCATAGGACTTGCCCGCCTCCTGGCACTGGGCGAGCATCTCGTTCAAGGCCGCCGAGTTGCCCTGGGAGATGGTGAAACTCTTGTGCTTGAACACGTCCCAGTCTTCCTTGTCGCCGCCATAGTAGCTGCTGCAAAAGGAACTGTCGGGCCGTTCGCAGGGGTTGTAGAGGCCCCAGTACAGGCCGTTGACGTAGAGGTGGACGAATCGACCGTGCGAAGCGGCGTTGCCTGTGCCGAGCTGGAGTTCCCGCAGGAACTGGTCCCGAGTGAACTGAGCGTTCGCTTCGTTGCCGCTCCACGTGTACCCGTCGTTGGCGCCGGCCCGCAGAACGATCGTGTCGAATTCCTGGGCTGCGTCCTCTCCGAACAGCGGGTATCGCAGTTTCGTGGGACCGTACTCGCCTTTGAACAGCAGGCGGAACGAGTGCTTCCGGCACCCTGTGGGCGTTCGGAAGTAACCGCCCTGCATCCGCACGCCGCAGTTGATCTGGAACCCCTCCGTGCCGTCCGGATCGATCAGCTCGACCGAGCACTCGCGTTCCCAGGAAGGGCCGCCGGCGCCGGAATTGGTGTAGATGCCTTTCTGGGAGCCGAACAGATCGTCGACGTCCATCGCGAGGGACATCGTGGGCAACGAAAGCAGGGCGGATTTCAACTGGTCGCCGTACTGCGGATTCGAGAGGATATCCGCGTCCATTTCGTAATCCGCGGCCACACTGCCCCAGTTGGACGGAAAACCGGTTAATTGACTGGATTGCAGCGCGACATGGTCGAGGAAGATATAGCTGTGCGCTACGAGCCGGCTGGGCGTCCAGCCTTGTTTGACGGCGATGGCCCGCACGGTGGTCGTCTTGGCGATGCGGACCGGATTTACATAGCGGGTCCCGGTGAATGAACGAGCAGTCTGCACATAGGGCTCGCTTCCGTCGACCGTGTAGTAGATTACCGCGTCCGGTGTACTGCAGGTCATCATGAGCTGGAGAGTCGTCTCGTAGAAGCCGCGTTCGTGGCTGAACTCGATGTCGGACACCACCCCGACGGCCGCTTCGGCGTTGGCTGCCCCAGGCGTCGGGGCGGTCAGGAGACGCCAGCCTTCGGCTCCGTCGGGCGACCGGCCATATGCGACGTCGGAGGTTTGCTCGTCGAAGGTCACGCTGTCGATCAGCGTGCTGCCGTCGGAATCGAACAGGTAGAGCGAGTCGCCGTCGGCGTCGAGGTTGAAGCCGGCGTGAAGCCCGGGATCGGAGGTCTGGCCGTCGGCCCAGATCAGTAGAAAACCTCCGGCCGGAATCGTGGTGAGGGCCTGGTTGTTCGAGGGGATCCCCCAGCGGGTGGGATTCGCGGGATCGTCGGTGAGGTACAGGCCGCCTGCATCGACAGGCGAGTCGGAGCTGTTGTAGATCTCGATCCAATCGTCATAGTCGCCCTGGGGGTCTTCGACGACCGAGTTGTTGGAGGCCATCAGCTCGTTGAGGACCAGGGGGACGCTGCCACAGGCCGGCTGGACCCAAAGCGAAACGAGTGCGACAACGAACGAGGCGAACAGCACATGTCTGGCAGACCGAAGCATTGTTCCTCCTTCCAAGATTCTCGCTGACCGATTGCGGTCCCTCCTGCGGGCACGCCCAATATCGAGAAGCAGCCTCGAATTCCCACCATTGTAGTATATCGGCCCCCGGCGGGTCAAATCAGATTCACGTGGCTGGTACTGCATGCCATGCTTCATCGCGGCCGAACGGTGCGTTTTTCGCTTTGGGGATACCAGCGGGGAGAAGGGGAGCATGGCATGGGTGCGTATTCCACGGCTCGCCGGACCCTCCGTCATTGCCTCCTATGATCCTGTCCCACGTCCGGTAGCGTCCCACGGCTGATCTTCAAATCGTATGCTCTGGACACAAGATAGAATGCCCGCGATTACCCCTTACTCGCTTTTGCCCTTTCTTGAATTGCATTTCCGGCACAGCAGCGCCGCATTTGACAGGGTGGACTTTCCTCCGAGTGCGTGGGGCTTAATGTGGTCTATAGTGAAGTTCGACCAACACAGCGGCCTATCACACTTGGGACAGCGTTTGCGGTCGTCTGAGTGCCAAAGCAGTCTGCGCTGTTCAACCGTGAACCCTCGGTGTTCGTCCCTTTTCTCGAACAATCCACCGAATATCTTCTTGAGTATCTCCGCTCGTCGCTGCCTTGTGGCGAGACTGTCGGTGTCGCCTTGGATGGTGAGCAGGTAGTCAGCGAAGAGCCGTTGGTCTGCGGCTGCCCCCTCGACCGTGCGTTGCTGCTGCCGGACCATCCCGACGCCATCGGATAGCCAGATCAATAGTCTCTGTGCCTGTCTGTTTCTCCGGGGGTCTAACAGGATACATCCTTCTTGATCCATCTCCCAGACAAGGACAAACAGGGAGTAAAAGTCTGCGGAGTTGGCAAATCGCGTCGTCCGGATATCAGGGAATGTCTTCTTCACGAGATTCAATACGCGTGTTGTATCTTGAACGATCTTTCGGAGTCTCCGGGGATCAGCCGACTGACCGCCAATAATACCATCGAGGGCTTTCTTCTTGTTTATCAACCCCTTGGCCTGGATGGACGCCATGAGCTCACAAACGAGTTCCACGTGCTTCATCCGGCTGATCTGTCCAGCGGAGAGGATTCGATTCTCCCTGAAGAAGTGTCGCTTCTTCTCGGCGAGGCGTCCTGCCTGTTTCAGGAAATCACTGTGGAAGAACCTTGCATGTCGCTTCTCAGCGCCTGTAAGTCGCTTCCCGGTCGAATTGATGCGGACGAAAAGGTTAATGATGTCCGCCAGATCTCCGGTGATCTCCACCGTCTGGAACTTGTAGCCCATCAGGCGGTATTCGTGCCCATGCTTCTGTATTCGTCTCCAGTCCCATTCCTCCATTGCATTGTCGGGTCCGAGGGGGAGCTTAACGCTGAAGCGGGATCTGCGAAATCGTCCCGCTCCCTGAAACATCAGGATTGTCTCCAATCGCTGTTTGCCATCGATTACGTCGTACCGCAATTTCCCGTTCTCGTTCTGGCGATAGAGGAACACTGAAGGAACGGGATAGTTTTGCAGGAGGGATTCAATCAGTTTCTTTCTGTCCGTGAGCGTCCAGACTGAATCCCGTTGGAATCCTGGTTCAAGGTTCAACTCTTCGGCATTGAAGAGGTGGACGAATTCTTGAATGGTCCTGCTATCATACTCGAAATCAAGTGAATGTGTGGGCATGATTTGTCCTTCTATCCTCGCCATAATCTCATTCTGAAGGTTCCCGAGAAACTCGCTTGTGGACGCTCACATTCAGACGGCAATCCAACTCTTTGTGGCGATCATATGGATGCGTGTTGGGCAAGTCAATTGCCCTTTGCGAATATCAGTGGGGGCCTGGATGTATGTTCCTGTACATGGTAGACTGTGGCTGCCGGCTCGGAGGATAGGGCAACGCTGGCGAGCGACCC
>CALMMH010000726.1 GCA_937868145.1 uncultured Phycisphaerales bacterium | reverse complement strand
CGAAGGCTTGGGACGCTCCGCGCAATGCGGTACTCCGGGCGCGGTGCGTCGAGCGGGCGGCTGGCTACCAGGTGCGAATGGCGAAGTTTGGGGGTGCGAAGTGACCCCCATAGAGCGTGGGCGCCTCGAAACGCTGAGCGCGTTTTTGCGATTCGACCCACTCGCCGATGCAGTGCGAGACACGCGCGAGAGTGCGGTCAAATGCGTCAAGGGGATCCCGTGACGCTCCGCGGATGGGCGGCGCTGCGCGCGCTCAGGATCGTTCAGCGCGTGGCGTTCGGTATCGCTGACCGGGCAGGCGACGCAATCCAGGCGGTGTGGGCGTTCGAGCGGCGCCATACGCCTCCGGCCGTGCCGCGCGGCACCTATTCGGATCCATTCGGGGGCGACAATGAGTGACACGGCGATCGTGCTGGTGATCATCGGGCTGGGCGCGCTGGCGGCGTTTGGGCTCGAAGTGATCGAACTACTCGAGGGGGACAATGGACGCCGCTAGCTACAGGCCTCCGAGCTTCGATCTCTCTGGCGTCGTCTTCGAGGACAAGGCGACCGGCGCCCGTGTCGTCGTCCTTTGCCGCTCGGCGCGACGTCGCCATCCGGTGACGGGGGTCACTGACCGGGCGTCTTTTTGGTGGTGTAGGTGCATTTGCGGGAAACGATTCGAAGTCGCGCGGTGCAATTTGACGGGCGGCCACACGCGGTCATGCGGGTGCAAAAAAGGCGCTCTGAACGCGGCCTCTCGCGGCAAGGGGCCGAACGTGCGGCGCGTCTTTGCGGCGCGGAAGGCGGGCCAGTGAAGCCGATGCAAACGATCATCCACGGCGACGCTCGTGAGCTGTCTCCCGACATCAATTTCGATGTGATGCTGACGGACCCTCCCTACCGGCGGAAGGTGCACCGCAACGCGGTCTCCATGTCGAGCCGCGGAGTGAAAACCAGAAACCTCGGGTTCGACCATCTCTCCGCGGAGCTCCGGCGCTACACGGCCCGACTCGCCGCGCGCGCGAAGCGGTGGTCTTGCATCTATTCGGACGTCGAGTCCCTGGCGTGGTGGCGGATCTCGCTCCAAGCGGCGGGCGCGCAGTATATCCGAACGGTGCCGTGGATTCGGTGGTCCATGCCCCAACTGTCGGGCGATCGTCCGCCTACCGGGTTCGAACCCATCACGATCGCCTACGGGAGCCAGGGCGGCCGCAAGTCGTGGAACGGTCCGGGGAACCTCACGCACTTCGCGCACACCGCGCTTCGAGGCGAGGGCAAACACAAGACGGAGAAGCCGCTCGACCAAATGCTCGATCTCGTCGCGTGGTTCTCGCAGGAGGGCGAAACGGTGCTTGACCCCTATGCGGGGCGCGGGACCACGGCGCTCGCCTGCAAGATCCTTGGCCGCTCGTTCATCGGCTATGAGATCGACGCGGAGGAGTGCGACAAGGCGAACGAGCGGCTATTCGCGCCGGGGCTATCGGAGCGGGATCTCGAGCGGTTTCTGCGGTGGGTTGGGTCGGTACCGGTACAGGAGAAAGAGAAGGCTAGAATGCAAGGGCGAACGAGCAGCGTGCGGGCGAAGATGGAGGCGGCAAAGTGAACCCCTTCCGCAAGATCGTGCGCCGCGAGGTGAAGGAATCGAGTCGCACCACGGTGCACCGCGATGGTGGGTTCACGTGGACGGCGACGGAGGTCTCGAGGCTCTTCCTTGAGTGCGGGCACGTCCGAACCCATCGCGGCGATTCGAATTCGACGCCGCGGAAGCGTGTGCGCTGCGCCGAGTGCGGCGTTGCGTCGGCGGTGGCGAAGTGAATCGGGACCGGGAGTGTGAGGATTGCGGCGATCCGTGCTGCGGTTGTTACGCTGCGGGCGCGGCGGACCGAACCGAGAAGATCGTGGCGTGGTGCCGCAAGCAGGCCGCGAGCGAGCGGGTGCAGCGGCTATTCGACTTTGGAGCGACCGAGAAGGCGTATTTGGCATTGGCGGCCGAGATCGAAACCGTGGACTTCGACGATCGATGAGCCTCTCCGGTTTCATCACTCTCGCCGATGTCCAGCAGCGTCTCCGCTTCGGCGACATTGGGCTAGCGGGCTGGATGATCCTTGGGCGCTCGTGGGACCTTCCGGCGGACCGCGCGGTGCAAGCCGCATTCAAGCGTGGGCGCCTGCCGGTGGCATGCGACGTCTGCCTCTTCGAATGCAGCGCATGCGACACGGCATGGAGCTACCGGTGAGCACGGGGACCTACGACGCTCGGCGGGAGCGGATCCGGATAGTCGCTCTTCTCGCCGACAATCCGAAATGGACGGCGACAGAGGCGCGGGACGCAATCGAGAGGTGCGCGCACTACGGGGAGCGCTATATGTTGGTGGGGAATCACTGCCTCGATTGCGGGGAGCAAAAGACGCACGAGGGGTGCGTTTGCACGCGCAAGGGGCGGGCGGACGAATGCCGCGGGAGCGTGGATGCTCCGCGGCCGGTGGATGAACGAGGGCGGCCGATTGGCCGATAGGAGCGGGGATGTTTCATTTGCGGGCGACATTGGGGGTAGAGGTGAAGTTTCTGGCGCGCGATGGCCAATGGCGTAGCCGCGCGCTCGCGGCGCCATTCGACTCGAGGCAGGCGCGGCGCATGCTGGACGTCACCCGATTGCAGGGGTGGACGATTGAAGTCGTGCCAGCGGCGAAGCTCTGCGCTCGGTGTGGGGGTAAAGGCACTGTTCCGGACGAGTTGAGGGACCGGCGCGCGACCGGTCTAGCGTGGCGGTGCTGCGAGCGGTGCGACGCTACTGGCGTTCAGGTGGACCAATGAAAGAGCGGCCCATTCTATTCAGCGGCGAGATGGTCCGCGCCATCCTCGACGGGCGAAAGACGCAAACGCGGCGCTTGTGCGCGCCGGCAAAGGCCTCCGGCGGCCTCGTAGATATCCAGTGCCCATACGGCGAGCGCGGCGATCGGTTGTGGGTCCGTGAGACGTGGTATTGCGACATCCCGGCGGACAGCCGAACCGAGGAGAAGAAGCTCAATCTCTACTTTCGCGCTGATGGCGAGGCGGGCGACCAGTTTGAACAACTGGATCCGCCGAGTCTGAAGCTCTGGAAGCCGTCAATCCATATGCCGCGCATCTTCTCTAGGATCACGCTCGAAATCGAGTCGGTGCGGGTCGAGCAACTCCAATCGATTTCGAAGGAAGACGCCAAGGCGGAAGGGATGAGCGCGTGCGTGGGCGTGTCGTGCCCGTGCGCGATAATCGGCTACGAGAAGCTATGGGACGAGATCAACGGCAAACGCGCGCCGTGGGCGTCCAATCCGTGGGTGTGGGTCATCGAATTCAGGCGGGTGGACCAATGATCGGGACGATCAATTTCTTCGAAACTCACATCGGGGCGTGGGAGGAGACCGTTGACGAGCCGGCTATCCGTGGTCGACTCAAGTCGACGCTCGCGCGCCTGCGCGAGCATCGCGGCTTCCGCATCGGCCAGGACGAGACCGTTCCGAAGATCATCCGCCAACATTACTATGTGGGCCGGAAGGGCGATCTAGAGTTCAAGGCTAATCTATCCGGGCGACGGTTCTCGATCGAGTTCTTTCAGAACGTCAATATCGAGAACCCAAACGGCGGGCAGTACGACTTCCGGAAGTTCGATCGCATGCCGCGCACCATGCAGCTCGCGTGCGCCGTAGAGATGAGCCACGTTTTGCGGAAGCTACTCGAGCTCGGCTACGTCCTGCAGGGACGGAAGCAAGGACGGAAGCAAGGGATCACGAGCGCGGGCCTACTGCCTGTTCTGCGGCACGCTCAGGGCCGCACGGACGAGGGCGATCTACTCGCGGCGTTCAATCGCTCATGGAACTTCGATGGCGACTGGGCGCGCGGTGGGCGATTCGATCGCGATGAGAGCGGGTGGCCGACCCTTGAATCCGTGGGGAGCTGCTATCCGGCCGTTGACCGGGACGGAGAAGCGATCGCGAGCGGTGACGTTTTGTTTTGCCGCCATCACGGGCGGCTATTCCGTGGCGTTGTTAGACCGGCCCCAAATGACCAATGGGCCGTCATCTCGAACGGCTGCAGTATCCACGTCACGGGTCGCGAGCTTTTCCGGTGCGAGAACCCATCGGGCGAGCTGCGGCGGGTAGTCCCGAGACAGAAGGAGCGCGTTCGCGCTGAATTGGAAAAGGCATTGAAAGCCAACGCGTACAAGCGGGTCGAGGCGTTGGCGCGTGTCGCAGCGAGGGCCGCATGAAGTCAAAGATTTGGCCTGCTCCGCTCGTGAATCCGGACGGGACGGAAACGCGGGAAGGACCCTTCCAGAGGCCACCTCCGGCGCCCAGGTGGATCTGGCGCTTCACCAAACGGACGACGAAGGGTAAGTCGCACGCGTGGCTTCTGGGCGCGTCGACTCCGCTTTGCGGGCTTCACATCGCGGCGGCCGACGTCGCGACCTACGGCGTCAAGTGCGACAAATGCGAGGACATCATCCGGCGAACGTGCGCGGCCCCCATCCCGCCGGCGAAGCCTTCGGAACTTCCGAAAGCGCGCGCGACGAGCTTACCAGAGCCGACCAAAAGCGGGCGCGGCCTCATTCGCTGCCCAAACGAATCGGCAATCATCGCGCGGCTCGAGGAGCTTGGTTTAGGAGACCGCATCGACGCGCTTTGGAAGCGATACCGCGCGAATCGTCCGGATCTCGTCGGGTGGTACGGTCCGCAAAACGTCGTCACGGCGCGCCAACACCTTTGGGCCGATTTACACGACGAGGGCTGGTCCTATCCGGTGCTCGGGCGTCTGTTCGGCCGAGACCAGTCGACCATCCGGCTCGGCGTGAATGCATTCCGGCGCGCCGCGGGCGTCGTTTCAAGCGAGGTGGCGTGATGGGCGAGGTATCAGAGATTTCGTGGACTCACGCGACGTTCAACCCGTGGATCGGATGCACGAAGGTCTCGCCAGCGTGTGACCACTGCTATGCGGAGCGCGGCGCGGCACGTCTCGGGGCTCAGCATGGTCTGAAGCTTTGGGATGGTGACAGACATTACACGGGCGTGGACTATTGGAAGCAGCCGCATCGGTGGAACCGAGCGGCGGAGAAGGCAGGGGAGCGGCGGCGAGTGTTTTGCGCGTCGTTTGCCGATGTGTTCGAGGATCGAAAGGGACTCAATGTTCCCCGCGCGCGCCTCTTTCAGATCATCGAAGAAACGCCGTGGCTCGACTGGCTTCTTTTGACCAAGCGGCCCGAGAACATGGCGGCGATGGCGCCTCGCGCGTGGGCGAAAGCGTGGCCAGCTAACGTGTGGGCTGGGACGACGGCCGAGAACGATGAATGGGCCGAGAAGCGCGTCCCATACCTCCTGGAGGTGCCGGCAAGGGTGCGCTTCCTCAATGCGGAGCCGCTTCTAGGTCCGATCCATTGCTGGGCCTATTTGGCGGGACCCATCCGAGAGCAGGCTCTGGCCGCACTGGGAGCGAGGCCGCTGCCCGGCTTAGATTGGATCATTGTGGGAGGCGAGAGCGGGCCGGGCGCTCGACCGATGCATCCACAGTGGGTGCGGGACCTCCGCAAGGATTGCATCACCCTTGGGGTCCCATTCCATTTCAAACAATGGGGCGAGTGGGGTCCGCGTCGCCAGATGCGGCCGGATGTTCCTTGCCCGCATAACGACGGTTGGGGCGCGCTCGAAATCGATGGATCCTTCTGTCCTACGGCGACTTGCTGGAATGGTCACGACGACGACTCCAAGAATGCCGGCGCGATGATGTATCGCGTTGGGAAGAAGGTGTCGGGACGCCTGCTCGACGGACGAGAATGGAATGAATTTCCAGTGCCGAGGAAGTCGAGGACCAGCCAATGAGGTGTCCAAACTGCAACTCGAGCGGAATGCATGCCGTCCCGCCTTCCGACAAGGAACACGAGCGCATCTCTCACGAGTGCCGAGCGTGCGGCTATCAGGAGCACAAAACGAAGGAGCTTGCGGACGCGTATCTCGTGCGGTGCGAAGGGTGTGGGACGCATCGTCTACGCGTGCCAGAGTTGGGAACGGGGGCCCGATGCTCCATTCACCCCGACGCGAAGCAGATCATTCCGGCGCGCCGCGGGCGTCGTTTCAAGCGAGGTGGCGTGATGGGGATCGAACTGACGTTGGAGCGCATTCGATACGGTGCGGAGTGTGGAATGGACGAACGCGCGCGCATTGTTCTTTGGCTTCGGATGATGGCAATGAAATCGCGCGGCAAGTCCGGTGCTCGTCAACTCGAGCGGGCGGCGGCAGCGATTGAAGACGGGGAGCATCTCCGATGAAGTGTCCAAACTGCAACTCGAGCGGAATGCATGCCGTCCCGCCTTCCGACAAGGAA
>CALMMH010000725.1 GCA_937868145.1 uncultured Phycisphaerales bacterium | reverse complement strand
TGAGTTCCGGCATTGAAGGTCTGGATCGAACCGGGAATTCCTGATCTTCTCCTCTGCGTGCCGACAGCCAACCCCCTCGCTCAAGCCGAAAATTCCGCAATCGTGCAGGAATTGTCTCTGCGACCCCCGATCGGCGGCCTCCGCCGATTTCCTGTTGTCACCAGGAGATTGTCCGCCTGCAGCGGAGATGGTAGGCTATGGGCCGTCGGCGACCGTCGTGGTCGTCGCGACGGAGGCTCACTGTGCGACAGGATCGAGAGTGGATGGAATCATGAGAAACCGTTTTCAATCGCAAGCAGTCCTTGGTGTGGTCGCTCTATTGCTCACCGGATATGCAGTCCAGGCTCAGGGAACTCGGTCGGATTACGAGCGGGCTGCGCATCTGCGCGATGCGACGTCCAACACGGTGTTTCGGGACCGCGTGACGCCGCATTGGTTTGCGGGCAACGCGAAGTTCTGGTATCGCAACGATCTGGCGGGCGAGGTGCGGGAGTTCGTCGTCGTGGACGCCGAAACCGGGATGCGCGGACCGGCGTTCGATCATGAAAAACTCGCCGTGTCTCTGAGCCGGACCCTGGAAAAGATGATCGAGGCGACCCGGCTGCCCATCGACCGCCTGGTTTTCAACGATGCCGGGACGCAACTCTCGTTCACGTGCGAAACTCGTCGGTGGAAGTGCGATTTGAGCAACTATGAAATAGGCGAGGCTCCGAAAGACGAGCAAGGAGCCGTCTCCCTGCCTTCCCGTCGGCGGGTGCGTCCCAGTCGCAGCACGGGCGGAGAGACCGCCATCACGTTCCTCAACCGCACCGACGGTCCCGTGGATGTGCACTGGGTGGATTCGGAAGGACAACGGCAGCGATACGCCACGATCGACACAGGCGGACAGCATCGCCAGCATACGTATGCCGGACACGTGTGGTTGGTGACGAACAAGGCAGGGGAGACTCTCGGCGTGTTCGTCGCCTCGGAGGAAGCGGGAGATGCGGTGATCGACAAGGACGCGGTTCGTCCTGAAGCTGAGACGGATCAGCCCGCGCCGCCCCGGGCCAGGGGACGATCTCCCGACGGGGTCTGGCAGGCGTTTATCAAGGACTACAATGTGTTCGTTCGAGAACTGGCCTCCAACGCGGAAACGGCGTTGACCGACGACGGCGCGGAGAAGGACGCCTATTCCGAGGAGTTTTACTGGTCGCCGGATTCGCAGAAACTGGTCGTGTTGCGGACCCGCAAAGGGGATACGCGGAAGGTGTATCTGATCGAGTCCTCGCCGAAAGACCAGTTGCAGCCGAAGCTGCATGAGATGGAATACCTCAAGCCGGGCGATCAGATCGACGTCTCCAAGCCCCATTTGTTCGACATCGCCGGCCAGCGGCACGTGCCCGTCGCGGATGAGTTGTTCTCCAATCCCTGGAGCGTCTCAGACGTTCGGTGGTCTCCGGATTCGAGCCGATTCACGTTCCTGTACAATCAGCGCGGCCATCAGGTGGTGCGGATCGTCGCGGTGGACGCCGCCGGCGGGCAGGCGAAGGCCGTCGTCGATGAGCACAGCAGCACGTTCATCGATTACGCAGGCAAGCAGTTCAGCCACTACCTCGACGCCGCCAAGGAGATCGTCTGGATGTCCGAACGCGACGGATGGTGCCACTTGTACCTCTACGACGCGGCGAACGGCTGCGTGAAGAACCAGATCACCAAAGGTCCCTGGGTGGTCCGGGGCGTCGAATCCGTCGACGAGGCGAAACGGGAGATCTGGTTCCGGGCCGGCGGCATCTGCCCCGGGCAGGACCCCTATTACGTGCATCTATGTCGCGTGAATTTCGACGGATCGGGGCTTGTCGTTCTGACCGCCGGGGATGGAACGCACGAAACGACGTTCTCGCCGGACCGCCGGTTCTTCCTGGATCGTTGGTCCCGCGTGGATCAACCGCCGGTGACGGAACTGCGGAGCGCTGCAGACGGCCGCCGGATCGCCACGTTGGAGCAGGCGGACTGGACCGCACTGCTG
>CALMMH010000724.1 GCA_937868145.1 uncultured Phycisphaerales bacterium | reverse complement strand
TGGGAGCAGAAGCTCGCCCAGGTGCTTGAAGACATGGACGAGGTCCTCCGCTACGTGAAGAACCACAATCTTGGCTTCACGATCCCCTATTCCCTCGGCGGCGAGGCGAAGAACTATGTTCCCGACTTCATCGCCTGCATCGACGATGGCCATGGCCCGGACGACCTGCTGAACCTGCTGATCGAAGTCACCGGCGAGAAGAAGAAGGACAAGGCGGCCAAGGTCAGCGCCGCCCGGACGCTCTGGGTGCCGGCCGTCAGCAACCACGGCGGCTTCGGCCGGTGGGCGTTCCTGGAGATTGATGATCCGTGGAGCGCCAAGGCCACGATCCGGACGTTGCTGGAGACAGCGGAATGACCAGAAGAGCGAAGAAACCCTCCGAACTGGCCGAAGATGCCGGCCCCTTGCTCGGCGACATCAGGAAGATGATCGAGGATACCCGGGGCGCCGTTGCCTCCGCCGTCAACGCGGGTCTCACCATGCTGTATTGGCGGATCGGCAACCGGATCGGCCAGGAGATCCTGAAGGGTGGGCGGGCGGAGTACGGGGCTCAGATTGTCTCGGCGCTGGCGAGACAATTGGAGCGGGACTACGGAACCGGCTTTGCCGAAAAGAACCTGCGGCGGATGATTCAGTTTGCCGACGTGTTTCCCGACGAGAGGATTGTCGTAGCGATGATACGACAATTGAGTTGGACGCATTTCATCGCCCTGATCCCCCTGAAGGACGCTCTCCAGCGAGAATTCTATGCCGAAATGTGCCGGGTGGAGCGATGGAGTGTCCGCACCTTGCGGCAGAAGATCGCCTCCATGCTCTACGAACGGACCGCCCTTTCTCGCCGGCCGGCGGAGTTGGCTCGCCTGGAGCTTCAAGCCTTGCGCGAGGAGGATCGGATGACACCCGACCTGGTGTTCCGCGATCCTTACCTGCTGGACTTCCTCGGCCTGAAAGACACGTTTCAGGAAAAGGACCTGGAGGCGGCTATCCTTCGCGAGCTGGAGGGCTTTATCATGGAACTGGGCGTCGGGTTCACCTTCGTCGCCCGCCAGAAACGCATTACGGTGGACGGGGACGATTTCTATTTGGACCTGCTCTTCTTCCATCGGGACCTGCGCCGGCTCGTGGCGGTCGAACTCAAACTCGACAGATTCCGCCCCGATCACAAGGGACAGATGGAACTCTACCTCCGCTGGTTGGACAAGCACGAACGCAAACCGGGCGAGGAATCGCCTCTGGGCATCATTCTGTGCGCCGGCAAGAGCACCGAACAGATCGAATTGCTCGAATTGAGCCGCGCGGGCATCCACGTGGCCGAGTACCTGACGGTCCTGCCGCCCAAGGAGGTCCTGCAACTCAAACTGCATGAAGCCATCGTTCGCTCCCGCCAGGCGTTGCTGAGCCGTCATGAGGTCGCCGGTGCTGAGGGGCAACCCGCCCACGAGGCAACTGTCAAGGAATCCTTGACGGTTCGCCAGGAGCCTTCGGCGTCGTCGGCCCCAAAGAAGCGGGGAAAACGCCCCAAACGAAAAGGAGACTGACGTCTCGAACGCGAACCGTCTATCCTCGACAATCTGTGGATTGAAAGATATGGCCAAGAAAAACGCATCGAACAGAGTCGAATCCATTCGTCACAAGGACAAGCGCAAGAACATCCCGACTGAGGAATTGCGGGATTTCGTGGCGGCCGATGAAAACGCGCCGAAGACCATGCTCTATCCGCGCGATCCGTCGCTCGATCCGCAATTGGTCTGGAAGGGTAAGGATGAGCAAGACCGCCAGGACCTCGCGGTGCCGGTGGTGCCCATCTACATCCAGGAGAAGATCCATCCGCAGGCGATTATCGACCAGCTTCCGCATATCGACCATTCCGGCGGCCAGCTCGACCTGTTCTCCGACTTCAACGGCCTGCCGGCCGAGTTCTCCGACCGCGTCG
>CALMMH010000723.1 GCA_937868145.1 uncultured Phycisphaerales bacterium | reverse complement strand
GAATTTGTCGGAACACCCGCGTGCCGACGGAACCCGCAAGAACGGACATGCACCCGGCCGGGTGTCCGTGCAGATTTTCGGGCATCCGAGGCCTTTGCCAACATGTGCATCGGCGCACGGGCGGTCGCCGTAGTTCGTAGTGACGCCGTAAGGCGTTATCTTCTCCCCCGCAGGAATGCGAAGAACCGAAGATATGCCCTGACGGGCACACTACGAACAGGTCCGCCCTGCCCTGCAAACGCCATGTTCCTTTCACGGACACGCCAGCCGGCGGACTCGCTGCGTGGCGTCATGGAACTTCACAGGAGCGAAAGGGAACCCTGTGCCTGGGACGCTTCGAGAGATTGATGTCACCCTGCAAAACAGCAGACAGCCGAAGGCCGAAAGATCGCCGGATTGACAGGCCGAAAGAATTTCGGCTCAGGGAGAGTGTTTTGTACTCGACAGGAACCCTATAAGGATGACCCCGTCCGTTCTCCGTCCGTTTCTGCGACTCAATCCGGGGAAACGTCCGGCGAGTCTGCCGGCGTCAGCTCCGATTTGCCCAGGAGCTTTTCGTAATCCGCGAGGGAACCGTCTTCGAGGCAGCATTGGATGATCCGCCGGCCCAACGGGGACAAGTCCGATTCGAGGAAGCCCTTGAGGTGAGTGAGGAAGAACTCCCTCAGGATCGCGGCCCCCTGGTCGTATCCATCGTCGCCGATCTCCGGTTGCGTGTTCACCTCGAGGAACGCATGAGCGACCCGGACGCCCTCGATCCGCATGGACCGAAGCGCATAGCCCAGCAGCGGACATCGGGCCGGAACGATTTGATCCTCCTTGAATCTGGCGATCCCCCGCCGGGCAAGGTAGTCGCGGGTCAGCCACTGCGCCATGAAGCCCACTTCCCAGGCCCCCACGTGCTGATTCGGCACCAAGATGTAGCGCACTTTCGGCGTCCGCTGGATCTGCTCCAGCAGGAGATTCGCCTGCCGGACCTTGCGGCCCGTGGTGAAGGGCCAATAGCTCCCCACCCCTTCGCTGCCCATCTTCTCCGTCCCCACGATGCTGGGGTTCGCATAGCCCCGGGGCGCGACCAGCCGCCAGAGCCAGGCCAGCGCCGGAGGCAGAATGTGAAACAGGCCGACGATCCCATAGCTGGGATTCTCGCGGGTACACGGCGGCGTGCGGATGCCGAAACTTCGGATATCGATGCCCACCGGTTCGTCGATGATGTCCGGCACAATCGAACGCGGGATGATCACGCGCGGATTCGGGCAGCGGACGCTTGGACGGTCCTCGACGTGTTCCCAGATCAGGGCCCGGCCCCGCGGGACCGCGTCGATGTTGAGAAATAGCAACGGCCTCGGCGGCTGGGCCGTGAGCTTCTCCAGGTTCGAATCCACGCCGTATTCCGTGATATGATTGACGCGGACGAACCACCCCTTCTCGGCGTCCACGACCCACAGTTTGCCGTCGGGCTGCTGAATGGCCGGGTGGCACATCGCCATGTCGTCACACACGGGATGCAGATCGCACGTGCGGGGGATTTCGACGTAGCGTTTTTCGCCCGTCACGAGGTTTCGGCCTTTGAGCAACTGGCCGTCCGGCAGGCGGTGCGGCTGTTCGAGCATTTCACTCTTGCCGCCCCCGCTGGCGCCTTCATGCATGATCGTGACGACGTTGTCGTACGGCGTGATCACCTGCACCGCAGAGCAATGGGCTGTGACCCAGCCTTCCTCCTCGCCTGTGTGAATCAGCGACGCGTAAATCCCCTTCTTGGCGCTGGGACCGGGATAGAGGTTGTAAGAAAAGATCTCGTGAACCGGGTCCTGCCGGTTGTGCACTACGATCTGCTTGCCCTGAAAGAGCGTATGCCGGAACGGCGGCGCCACGTAGATGATCACCTCCGGCGAGAAGCCTTCGCGGATCTCCTTCGAAGGGATCATGCCCTGGAGCAGGGCCAACGCCAAGGCGAAGAAGGCCGCGTTCATCGGCACCACGGCCAGCGACTCGGCGCCGATCTTGTCCCAGCCGGTGCGAAACGCCAGGACCGCCAGCTCCTGTTTCGAGAGCCAGTCGAAGGTGTCCTTTCGCACGTCAGGGAAGGGCTGGCCGAATCGCTCGTGGAACCGAGGCTTGTCCGACGGCTTGTCGTCGGCGATGGTCATCGTATCCGGATCGCGCCGCCGCATGTACGGCTCGGTGTAATTCACGGCGATGCCGTTGCGGACGCGAGCCACGGTCGCCTCGATGAAGCGCCGGCCGTTCGGTAAGTCATAGGCCACTTCCATCGAATCGCGGCCGGGATCGCCGCAAGCCAGATCGAACAACTCCCCGACGGTGCCCGCGACGCAGACTCGCGGAGAACTGTCCAGCGTCTGCCGCAGTTCCGCGGGAAGGCTGAAGCCCTGCCAGATGGGACGTGTCATTGGCCTGTCCTCCTTTTCTTCGGTAGGAAGGATTGGATCATGATCTTCCGCCGGTTTCCATCCTCTCCAGGTCCGCGAGGGACGAGAGGCACACGCTCAGGTCCCTGAGGAGGCCGTCGGAGATCGAATAGATCCATCCATGAACCGTAACTTGCTGCCCACGCCGCCAGGCCCCCTGCAACACCGTCGTATTGCCGACGTTCATGACCTGCTCGATTACGTTCAACTCGCACAGGCGGTCGAGTCTCTGCTCCGCCGTTGGCAGGCGGGACAGCGCGCCGGATTGCCTTCGTTGCATATCGCGAATGGGACGGAGCCAATCGTCGACCAGGCCGTGTGGAGGGTTCTCCACGGCAGCTTTCACCCCGCCACAGCCATAGTGACCGCAAACGATGATGTGCTCGACTGTGAGAACCTCCACGGCGTAGTGGAGCACTGAGAGGCAGTTCAAGTCCGCGTGAACCATGAGATTCGCGACATTTCGGTGCACGAACAGCTCCCCGGGCAGGAGCCCCACGATCTCATTGGCCGGCACGCGGCTGTCGGCGCACCCGATCCACAGGAAGTGGGGCGTCTGCTGTTTGGCAAGCCGCATGAAGAAGTGCGGGTCGGTTTGCAGCATGCCTGTCGCCCAAGTGCGATTGTTCTCGAAAAGCTGAGATATCGTCTTCATAACTTACTGAGACTCACAGGTCTTTGCACGCTGACAAGAAGGATGGCTGATGGGGGCGCATTCTGCTTTGTCACGGTCCTGCCCAGGCTCGCGCCTGTCGTCTTCATCCCACTTGTTTTGACCTTACCGCGGGCACCCGCCCTAGAACAAGGCCCCAATCACCTCGTCACAGCGTTATCCGAGGCACTTCTTGGGAGGGTATTATTGTGGACATGTTCCTGAAAGACAAGCAAAAAACGCAATGCCCGGGCTCCCCGGGTGTGCCTGGATATTCTGGCGGCCCGATTGACGGCGAGAGGTCGCGTACGAGGAGCAAACGCGTGGCGAAAGGACCGTCCCCCTTGCGGAGTTTACCGCTTTGGGCCTCCAGCAGGGTATGGGAGCGAAACGCTCCCCTGAGGGCGTACGCAGGGGTCCCCAACGCAGAGCATCGCGTTGGGGAGCCCCGCAGCACCCCTACCGCTGGTGGCCCCAACGCGATAAACTCCCGCCGCGCAGCGGCGGATTCCGGATCAGTCCGTTCCTTCCTCTGTCCATCAGGGGAACAGGGCAACAGCGACAAGGGGAAAAGTGCGGCGGGACGCCGCGTGGGAGCGTAGAAGCGCGGATGCGGGGGGCAGATGGCGAGAGAATAAGCAGGTCGAGCGGATTTCCTGCGTCTCCGCCGGCGCCCCGCAAAGCGTTAAACGCTCTTGCTTGTCGGCCGAAGGCCAGGCTGCGTTCATCTGCGTTCATCTGCGGTTCCCTGTCCGTGATCCGTGACTCGTGGCCCGTTCGGAATTCGGGGGGGGGCGTCGCTCGTCCCTCGTCGCTTGTCGCTCGCAGGAGAAAGATGGCGCGACGCGGTCCATCTCGCAGCGGTCGTCTGGTCTCTGTGCCCTCAATGCTGCGAAGGTGCATCAGCCTGCCCGGCAAGCATTGTGGCAAGCGCGGAACAGTCGAACCACGCGCAAAGAAGAGGTTTCGAGGTCCCCTTTCGCATATTTCGCGTATTTCGCGGTTCCCTTTCTTTCCTTTTCAGGAAGGATGGTGTGC
>CALMMH010000722.1 GCA_937868145.1 uncultured Phycisphaerales bacterium | reverse complement strand
AAGCTGCATCTCGTCGAGAACGTAAGCCACGCCGCCGCTCATGCCGGCGGCGAAATTGCAGCCGGTCTGGCCGAGGACGACGACCGTGCCGCCGGTCATGTACTCGCAGCCGTGGTCGCCGACGCCTTCGACGACGGTGGTCACCCCGCTGTTGCGGACGCCGAACCGCTCGCCGGCCATGCCGTTGTTGAAAACCTCGCCGCTGGTGCCGCCGTAGAGCAACGTGTTGCCGACGATGATGTTCTCGTGGGCCATGAAGGGCGAGCTCGGCGGAGTCTGCACCACGATCCGCCCGCCGGAGAGGCTTTTGCCCAGGTAGTCATTGCAGTCGCCGATCAAACGAAGCGTCACGCCCGGCGCCAGAAACGCGCCGAAGCTCTGCCCGGCCGAGCCCTGCAGCACAACTTCGAGCGTGCCGTCGGGCAGGCCTTTGGGCCCGTGCTTCTTCACGATGCGATTGCTGAGGATCGCCCCGACGGTGCGGTTGACGTTGCGAATCCGCATCTGGACCTTGGTCTTTTCCTTGCGCTCGATCGCGCCCTCGGCCTGCTTGAGGATCTCCCAGTCCATGTGGTCGGCGAGCCGGTCGGCCTGGGGGACGACGCAGCGGATTGCCCTGCCGTCGGTTGTGTCCGGACGGTAGAAGATCGCGGAGAAGTCCAAACCCTTGGCCTTCCAGTGCGACAGGGCCCGCTGCATTCGCAATCGGTCCGAACGACCGACCATTTCGTCGATCTTGCGGAAACCGAGCTCGGCCATGATCTGTCGGGCCTCTTCGGCCACGAAGTGCATGAATCGCTGAAGATACTCCGGCTTGCCCGCGAACCGTTTGCGAAGCTCAGGGTCCTGGGTCGCGATGCCGAACGCGCAGGCGCCCTCGTGGCACTTGCGGAGCAGCGTGCAACCGAACGTGACCAGCGCCGCGGTGCCGAAGCCATACCGCTCGGCCCCGAGCAGGGCCGCGATCACGATGTCCCGTCCGGTCCGCATCTGGCCGTCCGCCTGGACGCGGATGCGGTCCCGCAGGCCGTTGATCACGAGCACCTGCTGGGTCTCGGCCAAGCCCAGTTCCCACGGCCCCCCTGCGTGCTTGATCGACGACAAGGGGCTGGCGCCGGTGCCGCCGTCGTGGCCGCTGATGAGGACTTCGTCGGCGTTGCCTTTCGCCACGCCGGCCGCGACGGTGCCCACGCCGACCTCGGACACCAGCTTGACCGAGACCTTCACGCCCGGATTGCTGGCCTTAAGGTCATAGATCAGTTGAGCAAGGTCTTCGATCGAGTAAATGTCATGGTGCGGCGGAGGCGAAATCAGGGTCACGCCGGGGGTCGAATGCCGCAACTGGGCAATCTCCGCGGAGACCTTGTGGCCGGGCAATTGGCCGCCCTCGCCGGGCTTGGCGCCTTGAGCGATCTTGATCTGCAACTCCCGAGCGTTCGCCAGATAATGGATGGTCACGCCGAATCGGGCGCTGGCGACCTGCTTGATCGCACAATTCCTCGAATCCCCGTTGGGATCGGGCTCGTATCGTTTCGGATCTTCACCGCCTTCGCCGGTGTTGCTCATGCCGCCCAGGCGGTTCATCGCAACCGCCAGGCACTCGTGGGCTTCTTTGCTGATCGAGCCGTGGCTCATCGCGCCGGTACAGAACCGTTTGACGATTTCGCCGGCGGGCTCGACCTCTTCGAGGGGGACGGGCTCGCCCTTGACGAATTCGAACAGCCCTCGCAAGGTGCACAGCGACTTGGCCTGGTCGTTGATCGACTTGGCGTAGACCGCGTAGGAGGCGGGATCGTTGTTCTGGACCGCGTGCTGGAGCTTGGCGACCGTCGTCGGATTCCAGAGGTGCCGCTCGCCGCTGTGGCGGAAGTGGTATTCGCCGCCGAAATCCAGGTCCATGGCCGCCGCGGGCCGGGGCTGGAAAGCCGAGCTATGACGCTGAAGACACTCCTGAGCGATCTGCTCCAGACCGATGCCGCGAATTCGCGAGCTGGTCCCGGTGAAGTAGGGCTCCACGACCTCGCGATCCAGCCCGATGGCTTCAAAGAGCTGGGCTCCGCAATAACTGCGGAGAGTCGAGATGCCCATCTTGCTCATCGTCTTGAGGATGCCCTTCTTCACCGCAGCGATGTAGTTGTCCGCGATCTGCACCGGCTCCATCTCGGCCGCAATCTCGCCCTGCCGTTTGAGCTCGTCGAGCGACTCGAACGCCATGTAGGGATTGATCCCATTGGCTCCGTAGCCGCAGAGCAGACAGAAGTGCATCACCTCGCGAGGCTCGCCGCTCTCGACGATCAGGCCGGCCTCATGCCGCAGACCCTTGTTGAGCATGGCGTGATGAACCGCCGCCGTCGCCAGGAGCGAGGGGATCGCCGCCTGGGTCTCGGACACGTCGCGGTCGCTGATGATGACCAGCGCGGCCCCTTCTCGGATGGCCTTCTCCGCCGAGGCGATCATCGCATCCAGACCGCGACGCAACGCCTCGGCCGGACTCGTCGTATCGACGTCGAACAAAGCCTGCACCGTCGCCACACGGAAGTCGCCCCGCCGGACGGCTCGCAGCCGCTCCATGTCCTCGTTCGTCAGGATCGGGTGCGGCAGCTTGAGTTGCCGGCAATGCTGCGGCGTCTCGTCGAGCAGGTTCCCCTTCTTGCCCGTGAAGGACATCAGGCTCATGACGAGCCCTTCGCGCAACGGGTCGATGGCCGGGTTCGTCACCTGGGCGAAGTGCTGTTTGAAGTAGTTGAACAGCAGCTTGGGTTTCTCCGAGAGCACCGCCAGCGGCGTATCGTTGCCCATGGAGCCGACGGGCTCCTGGCCGTTGACCGCCATCGGGGTCAGAATCATCCGGAGCTCTTCGCGGGTATAGCCGAAGGCCCGCATGCGACGGGCGATCGTCAGCGGGTCGCTCTTGACCAGCTTGGGCGCATCGAACAGCCCCCGCAGCTCGATGCGGTTCTCGTCCAGCCACCGGCGATACGGCTTCTGGCGGGCGATCTTGCTCTTGATCTCGTTGTCGGAAATGATCCGACCCTCGGCGGTGTCGACCAAGAACATACGTCCCGGCCGGAGCCGGCCTTTGACGCGGATCTTCTCGGGCGGGAACTCCACGACGCCCGCCTCGCTGCCAATGATCGCCAGACCGTCGGTCGTGACCAGATACCGGCACGGCCGCAGCCCGTTGCGGTCCAGGACGCCGCCGATCATGCGGCCGTCGGTGAAAACCATGGCCGCCGGGCCGTCCCAGGGCTCCATGATCGAGCTGTGGTACTCGTAGAACGCCCGCTTGTCGGTGCTGATGTGGTACTTGGCCCCGAACGCCTCGGGGATCATCATCATCATCGAGTGCGGCAGGCTGCGTCCGGCCCGCATGAGCAGCTCCATGCCGTTGTCGAAGCAGGCGGAGTCGCTGCCGCCGGGCACCAGGACCGGGAACAGGTCCTTGATGTCCTGGCCGAACAGGGGATTGGCCATCTTCGGCTCGCGGGCCCGCATGTGATTGCGGTTGCCGCTGAGGGTATTGATCTCGCCGTTGTGGGCGATGCAGCGGAAGGGCTGCGCCAGCCGCCAGTTGGGGAAGGTGTTCGTGCTGTACCGCTGGTGCACGATCGCCAATGCGGATTTGACCCGCTCATCCGCAAGATCCGGATAATAGGCGAACAGTTGCCAGGCCATGAACATGCCTTTGTAGCAGAGGGTCCGGCACGACAGGCTTGCGATGTAGAAATCATCGGCCTTCTCGCCGAACTGCCGGCTGATCAGCCGCTCGGCGCGTTTACGGCCCATGAACAGCTGCCGTTCGAGTTCTTCTTGCTCCAGTCCCCCGCCGTCGACGAAGACCTGCCGAATGACCGGCTCGGCCTCCAACGCCAGCTTGCCCAGGCAATCGCTGGACACGGGCACATCGCGCCAGCCCAGGACTTTCATGCGATAGTAGTCGAGCGACTCCTCCAAGACCCGCTCGCACTTTCCCCGAAGCTCGGCGTCCTTGGGTCCGAAAATCATGCCGACGCCATAGCCGAGAGGATCGGGCAGAGCAAAACCCTTCTCTTCGCACTCGACCGCGAAGAACTCGTGCGGGATCTGGAACAGAATGCCAGCCCCGTCGCCGGTCGTCT
>CALMMH010000721.1 GCA_937868145.1 uncultured Phycisphaerales bacterium | reverse complement strand
CCGAGCAGCTTCTGAAATCCCCGGGATTACGCGAGGGGGGCCGGCTGCGCCGGAGGACTTTCGGACCCGCCTGAAGGCGGGACTCCGAACGAAGGCCCTCCCACCCCCTTGTGGTCGCGAAAAAAATCCTCCGGCCAGGCGAGAATTTCAGTTGACGACGAAACTGTATGGATGTATGATATCCATGCAACTGCTGGATAGCGGATTTCATAACCCTTTCGGAGGGTTCGGTCGTGACCTGTGAGACGCGGACTTTCACCGATCGGCTGCGACTTTGGCCCGGTGCGGCCTTGCAGCTTGTCGGCCGATTCTGCGAAACGAAGCCAATTTCCCCAGCCGAGGGCGGCGTGTTGAGACTCCGGCGACGTCTATGCAGAGTGGCGCCAGGCGCCGCCAGTCTCCTGTGTGCAACCCCCGGCCGCCTCGGACCGGTTTTCGAAGAACGAAGCCAATTCGTTCAGACGCATTTGACGACAAGTCGGTTGTGGTACGATAGTTATGGCGGATTCACCCCGGGAGGGGCTGTGAAAAACGAAGCCAATTTCCCCTGGGCAGGAGAGTAGATTCCCGCTTTCGCCGGGGAAGCGGATGGCGTATACTGATGGGTCTTATGGACGCCGGCCCCGATAGCGTGGAGAATCGGTCGGGCAGGGGCGAATCAGGATTCGCCCGTCCGTGCAGGGTGGCCGGCTTTTGGGAGGATACAGTATGGCGGATCGGGTTGAAGCGTATATCGATCAGAATTGGGTTCGTTTCGTCGAGGAACTCAAGCAGTTCATGCGGTTCCCGTCGGTCAGCGCCCAGCGGGCTCACGACAAGGACACGCGAGCCTGCGCCGAGTGGGTCGTGGCGCAGCTCAAGGGCCTCGGATTCGAGGCCGGGCTTGTCGACGTCGGCGGGCAGCCCATCGTGCGGGCTTTGAGGAAGGGCAAAACCAAGAAACGCGTGATGGTTTATGGTCACTACGACGTGCAGCCGGAGGACCCGGTGAACGAGTGGAAGACCCCGCCGTTCGAGCCGACCGTCCGCGACGGCATCCTGTACGGCCGGGGGTCGACCGACGACAAGGGGCAGCTCTGGACCCACGTCAAGGCCGTCGAGGCCCTGCTCAAGACCGAGGGCGAATTGCCCTGTGAAGTCTTGTTCCTGCTGGAAGGCGAGGAAGAGTCCGGCGGCGACGCGCTGCCCCGCTACGTCGCCCAGGCCAAGGCCGACATCAAGCCCGACACGATCGTCATCTCCGACAGCACGATGTACGACGCGAACACACCTGCACTGACCTACGGCCTTCGCGGCATCATCGCGCTGGAGTTCATCCTCCGCGGTCCGGCGTCGGACGTCCATTCCGGCGCCTACGGCGGCGGCATCGCCAACCCGGCGATGGTCGCAGCGCAGATTCTCGCCAAGTGCGTCTCGTCCGACGGCAAGGTCCTCGTGCCGGGATTCTACGACGACGTGGTTCCGCTGCAGGACTGGGAGCGGGAAGGCTTCCGCAAGTTGAACTTCAACGACGGCGCGATGGCCAAGGAGCTGAACATCCCTCGCGTGCACGGCGAGGCGGGCTACACCACGCTCGAGCGGCTCTGGGCTCGCCCCACTTTCGAAGTCAACGGCATCTTCGGCGGCTACCAGGGCCAGCGGTCCAAGACGATCATCCCGGCCTCGGCGACGGTCAAGGTCACGTGCCGGCTCGTGGGCAACCAGGACCCGGCCCGCGTCCACAAGGTGGTGGTCGACCACATCCGCAACGTCTGCCCGGACACGGTGCGGATCGAGATCAACGACTTCGGGGCCAGCCCGCCGGTGCTGTTCGACGTGAACGACCCAACCATCCGGGCCGCCCAGGAAGCGATGCACAAAGGCTTCGGCCACGAGACCACCTTCATCCGCTGCGGCGGCTCGATCCCGGTGGTCAGCACGTTCGCCGAGCACCTCGGCTGCCCGGTGATCCTGATGGGCTTCGGCCTCGACAGCGACGGCCCGCACGGTCCGAACGAGCACTTCAGCCTGGACAGCTTCGTGAAAGGCACCAAATCCGCGGCCCATCTGCTGCGGATGATCTGAAGACTTGGAGAGAAGGCGTTCTTCGTCTTGATACCGAGCCGGCCGGTCTTATCGGGCCGGCTCGGCCTGTTTTGGCCATATACCAACTATATACTAACATATTCAGAATTAGTACATCAAATGGGTCACCAATCCGATATACTAAATTAGCACAACTTAGTATGTAATTAGTGTATTCATAAGTCCTTGCCAGTTAGGATGATAGATCCATGATGATGCCCAAGAAGCCCCCAGCCTTGGATGAAATCGTCCAAAGAGTGGTAGTTGCGTCGGGTGACAGCCTGACTCGTATGCTGGGGCTTGAACTGAAGGTCGCTAACGGAGCGATCGACCTTTCTCTTCAAGGAAAATACCTCCATTGGGACAAGCTTAGACGCTATCCTCCCCCCGAGGGGTTCTCGCATGAAGAATGGTGGTACTTGGTCAAGACGGCTAGGCGGAGGCAGGCAAAAAGGACCCCCCTCTCAGACGAGAAAGGCAAGCCTTTCACTTACGTTCCAGCCGATCCGATTCCCGAAGTCCTCCATCAGATCGACCAGGGAGCAGGCGGATATATTCGGATGCCGGATCAGATCACGAATCCTGACACAC
>CALMMH010000720.1 GCA_937868145.1 uncultured Phycisphaerales bacterium | reverse complement strand
CGTCATCGATTTTATACAACTCGCCCTGGCTGCCGTTCTCATAGGCGCGGTTGAGGAAGTCGTTGCCGACGACCTCGACCTCCTCGCGGACCGAGCTGCCGCCGTTGTTGATCTTCACCTTGATGAACTCGTTTTCAGGGGTCGGATTTCCCAGCAAATACAGCCAATAGCGGACAATCCTGTCGTGGCTCCAAGCAGGCGCCTCTATACCCTCGTAGTTGCGGTATAGAAGATTCCCCTTGCCGCGGAAGAGATTGTCGTCGGGGAACTTGAACTTGGCGCGGTCCAGGCCGCCACCGCGAGTCCAGGGACTGCCGGCGGGCCGGATCTCGCATCCGTAGATCACGTCCTTCTCATCGACGATGATCGTCGAATTGAAATAGTGATTCGACAGACGGGGGAAGGCGTAGCCATAGGCGGACGTCGAGCCGTCCCCACCCGCCATTTCCTGGACATCCATGGCGGATATGACAAACCGCATCCGCCGCAGGTCGCCCGCAGGCGTCGTCGAATCGACGATGTACATCGCCGGCCGGCTGCTTCCCTCTTTGGGCTGCAGGCTGGTGAGCCCGTTGGCGGAAGCCGCCTGCACGTAGAACTGAACGATCTGGCCGTTCTGGCCGTACTCAGTCAGTTGCGCCGTGTAAACACCGTCGTCGGCCACTTCGTCGCCGCCCGAGACGCCGTCGTCGAACATGGGTTTGACGGCCCAGGCGCCATTGCCGGCGCTGTTGTCCGGACGATGGCACAGCAGGACCTGGGTGACGTCGTCGCCCGGCAACACACGGGCGGTCACCGTCACGGCTTGGCCGCCGGCGGGCACCACCGGGTCGTGCATCAGACCGTCCACTTGCGGGGCGATTTCCGAATTGAAGCAAGTATTCACGGTCCCGGGCGTTCCGATGTCGGTCGGCACGGGCAGGGAGATGCTCGTGGCGATGCTGTGGTCCCAGGTCTGGGCGATCAGGCGGGACATGCCCGAAATCCAGCGAGCGTCGAAACTGATCTCGTACCGCTGGCCGGTCTGCATCCCGGTGACATCGATCTCCACGCGGTTGGGCCGGTTGTCGCCGTGGCCGTCTGAGACCAGATGCAGTTCCTGCCCGTTGAGGTAACTGGCGTAGTGAGTGCCCTGGGCAAGCCACCCGTTGGCGCTGCGGCCATCGGTGGACATCTTGTTGCCGTTGGCGATCAGGTTGGAGCCCGTTCCGTTCTGGCGGACCTGGATGTTCTTCAGGATGACGTGGCTGTCGCCAACCAGGTAGAAGTGCAGTTCCTTGTAGTCGGTCGGACTGCCCAGCGTGTACAACTGCCGATAGACATCCGAGTAGCTGTAATGCTGGAACGACGTTCTGGCCGT
>CALMMH010000719.1 GCA_937868145.1 uncultured Phycisphaerales bacterium | reverse complement strand
ATGTACAAAGCATTGGTGCGGGTCAAACTGGGTGCATCGGCGCTCTCGATCAGCCTGCTAACGTAAGCCAGAGAAAGCTCGATCGTCCCGATGGGAAATCGGTCTGCAACCAAGGCGGAGCGATCCTCCTCCACTCTCAATCGGAGCGACTCAACCCATTCGGCATGTTGCCGCTCTTCTCGCGACAGACCCAGCCAGAACTCCCGGTCTCGCGGGAACCTTCGAGCGTACGCGGCATACAGTCGACCGATGGCGAGTTCGTGTTCTTTCAATAAATCCAGAGCGCGAATAATCATACCCCCTTTATACACCCCTTGCTCCTGCTCTTCGGTACTGAGCCTGCGACGAGGGTGTTCGCGCTAAAAGCGTGTCGTGTGGCTGCGCGGCTTTGCGCCGGCCGCTTTGGCCGCCTGACGATTCCGCACGCGGCAATCCCGCGGCAGAATGACGCCCTCGTTGTGCCAGCACATGTAGCACTCCGTCGGCCGGACCTTCTGGCCCAGCATGGCGCACGACAGAACATGGGGGCATTCTGTGCAGAGATAATCGCACCGCTTGCAGACGCGCAACTTGCTTCTGATGACGCGAGTATTCATCCGGCACCTCCTCCCACCAGCCGGCCGGGTCGCGGATCGGTCGCGGAGAATCTGTGCCCGGGCGGGCACGGTCGCCGATTGCCGCAGAGCCGAATCCGGTTTTCGGCCAGCGGAATATCTATCGGCAAGAAACAACCGAAGCTTAAGGTCCGCAAAACGCCGCGTTTCCAATCGTTCCGCCCTCCATTCGGCCGATTCCGCACGGCAAACCACCTGCCGATGAGAGGCGTATTGTCTTGGGGAAGAACCGGTCTGGAAAAGACCCGTCCCCAATGCTATAATAGAAGGGTGTTCACAGCCTGATGCGAACAAGCATGGAGGGGTCTGGGAATTGGGATCCACGTGAGGCCAAACGGGAGTAGGGTGGTCATGCAAAAGACGGGTGCTCTTGCCTTGGCGCTGGCTCTGTTGATGAGCGGCGTCTCGACTGCCGGCGACGAGGTGATTCTTCATTCTCGCCGGTTCGTCCCCGCGCAGGGTCTCAGCGAGAGCGTCTGCGTTCCGTCAGAGACGACTTCGGGACAAGTCCACGTAATCGTCCAGTTGGAAGGGATCCCCACCGCGGCCTGGCAGGCGGCGCTCCGCGAGGCCGGCGTGCGACTGCTGTCCTACATCCCCGAACACGCGTGGCTGGCCAGCATGCCCGCCGACAAAGCTCTGGCGATTTCACGGACTACGGGCGTGCGGGCGGTCTGCGAGATCCGAGCGGAAGACAAGCTTGCTCCCTCCATCCGACTGGGAGGGTTCAACGCCTGCTCACTTACCGCCGGTCAAGCCAGACTCACCGCGATTCTCTTCGAGGACGTTCCGCCGGCCGACGGGCGGAGCGTCGTCGAGAATCTCGGCGGCGCAGTTCTCGCCTGCGACTCCGTGAACAACAGTCTGGAGATTCGCCTGCCCGTCGCTGCGATCCGGGCTCTGGCCGCCAACGACAACGTCAAATGGATCGATCAACACGAGGCATCCATCGACTTGAACGACGGCGTGCGGACCGCGATCCACGCCGGCGTGGTTCAGGCCCCTCCCTACGGCGTGACCGGTTCGGGCGTGGTCATCGGCCAATGGGAATCCAGGCATCCGGACGGCACGCATGTGGATCTGGCCGGCCGGGTCACGAACGTCGGAGACGCGCCCGCCATCGGCGATCACGCCACGCAGGTGGCCGGCACGATCATCGGCGACGGCAGCCTGCTGCCCGACCGGCGTTACCGCGGCATGGCCCCCAGCGCCACGCTCGTCTCCTTCCCGACGTGGGACACCGCGGCCGAGCTGCGACAACAGTACCAGGAGGCGATCGACGTCTACGGAATCGACATCGCCAACAACTCTTGGGGCAAAGTCGAGTGGCACGTCTACAAGGACTACGCCGCGGAAATGGACAACATCGTTCGAGGCTCTCTGGGCAAACGGATTCCGATGGTCTGGGCGGTAGGCAACGAAGGAGGCTGGGGCACAATTCTGTGCTCCGCGGCCGCCAAGAACGTCGTGACCGTCGGCGCGACGGATTCCGACGACAATTCCCTCTGGACCTGGAGCAACAAGGGCCCGACCAAGGACGGGCGAATCAAACCCGAGGTGGTCTCGCCCGGCTGCCAGGACCACGGCAACGGGAGCGTCTGGTCGACGCTGCCCGGCAATCGCTATGGCGGCGCATGCGGCACATCCATGGCCGCGCCCTCCGTCACCGGCGTCATGGCCCTGATCCTGGGCGACTGGCGAGCCACTCACGGCGCGGACCCGCTCCCCTCGACGATCAAAGGAATCCTGATCCATACGGCCACCGATCTGGGACAAACAGGTCCGGATTACGCATACGGCTACGGCCTGATCGACGCCAAAAAGGCGATCGATCTGGTCCGCGCCGACACGATCGACGACGTCATCCGCGAAGACACAATCTCCGTGCAGGACGAGCAGGACATGTACACGATCGAACTGGAGTCCGGCCAGTCGGAACTGCGAATCACGCTGGTGTGGGACGATTACCCGGCCGATCCGCTGGCGGCCCACACCCTGGTGAACGACCTGGACCTTGTCGTGATCGGCCCGGACGGCAAACGCCGGTATCCCTGGACGTTGGACCCGCACCTACCCCAAATCGCCGCGGAACAGAGGCAGGCCGACCGCACAAACAACATGGAGCAGGTCTACATCGAGAACCCGTCGAAAGGGACCTGGCAGATCGCGGTCTGGGGCACGACGGTGCCGCACGACGATCAGCCCTACTCGCTGCTGACCAGTCGGGGCGGGCCGGCTTCCACGCTGCCGGGCACGGCTCTGTTCTCCGTCGCGGGTTCTCTGGGCAAGTTTCTTCCTCAATAACGAGTTCGGCGTCACCATCGCCTGCGTGGATGCCGAAGGCAATCTCTGCTTGGCCGGAACCCTCCGCCAGAATCCGTGATCCCTTTCTTTCACCGCGTCGAGCCAACCAAGACATAAGCCTTGAACCGGTCCGCATCAAAGGATAGCATGGTCCCCATCAGGATGGAGTCACTACCTTTGATGGAGTATCCGAAATGAAATGCGTTGCCGGTTGGGGACTGTTGTGCATGTTGGCTGTGGGGATTACAGGCTGCGGGCGAAGCGTCGAAATCATTGCCCATCGCGGGGCGTCGGACCTGGCGCCGGAGAATACGCTGGCTGCGGTGAAGCTCGGCTGGGAGAAACAAGCTGATGTCGAAGTCGATGTGTACCTGTCCAAAGACCGGCAGATCGTCTGCATCCACGACAAAACGACCAAACGGACCGGCGGCCAAGACCTCACGGTCGGCCAGACCGAGTGCAGCCGGCTTCGCGAACTGGACGTCGGGAGCTTCAAGGGCCCCCAGTTCGCCGGCGAACGAATTCCGCTGTTGACGGAAGTCCTCGCGACGATTCCGCCGAAGCAGAGGCTTTTCGTCGAGATCAAGTGCGGCCAGGAGATCCTGCCCCTATTGCAGCAGGCGATCGTCGAGAGCGGGAAGATGGACCGCATCGTCATTATCGGCTTCGACCTCGATACGGTCACCGCGGCCAAGAAATTGATGGGCCTGCCGACGTACTGGCTCAAGGGCACCGACAAGGTCAAAGATACCGATCAGTGGATTCCCCACGATCCGCAACTGGCGCAAATGGCGAAGGATCACGGCCTTGACGGTCTGGACGTGCACTATGCAGGCGTGACGGAGGAGTTCGTCCGCGGCGTCAGGGCTTGCGGGCAGAAGCTGTATGTCTGGACCGTGGACGATCCGGCCGAAGCAATCCGGCTGATCTCCCTCGGCGTAGACGGCATCACCACGAATCGTCCCGACTGGCTGCGGGACCAACTGTAAAGCCGCGCCCGGCTGGGCACGCGATCGACGGCCTCGACAGGCCTTACGATCGCCCCAGCCGGGACGCGGCTGTGTGCGCCAGGCGGGAACCCTTGGAACCATGGGTTGGGGGAGGGTTAACGTTCCTTTGGGGTGGGTTCCCCGCCTTTCAAGGTAAAAGAGAGATTGCTGCCTCCGCGAGGGACGCAGCAATCACCGATAGTTCAATCGAGTCACCTCCGGTTCAAGCAGATCACGAGACATTGCGGCCGACCGACATGAGGGTCGAACGGCTTGACGCTCACCGTCCGGGCGACGCCTTGACAGCCTGCGGCCTGCACGCTCAACGTGTGCCGGCCCGGCGCCGTGAGAAAACCCCGGCCGATATCTTCCGTATACACCGGCTCGACCGGGCCGAGCGGCCCGTCGAGCGAAATTCGAGCATCGTCACAGATCCAGCCGCGTTCGTCGACCACCTGCACGAGCAGGAATCCCATCTGTTCGGCGGCCGTTGCGGACAGGTCCAGGTCCAGCGTGTTCTCCCGTTCGTCCAGCACCTGCATTTCCGCGATCGGAGGCACGTCGTACAACACGCAGGAGATCTCTCCAATGAAGTACCGTCCCTCCGGCAAATGCCGCACGGAGCAAGAGCCGTCCGGATCCGTCCGCACGATCGCAAAAACATCTTTCTGTTCTCGCCAAAGGGCGAGCACACGAGAGCCGCCGGCGCGGACGCGGCCGGAGACACCGGCCTTCCATGTCGGCAGATCGACCGACAATTCCCAAGGCCCCTTGCCCGCATCCAACTCGACCGGCGTCTGCCAAAGCACCTGGTCTCGACGTTTGATGTTCAGAACATAGGCGCCGGGTTCGACGCCCTTGATAAGGTAAGGCCCCTCTGCCGCTGACGAAGCCTCGGCAACCCCCGTCGGCGTGGACCCAGGCCTTCGCTTTTTCGTGAGAAAAACGCTTTCGATCCCCCATCCCTCGGCGGTGTCTGCGCCATTGAGCGTCACGGAAACACTCGACGCATCGACCGGCAGAACGCCCACATCCGTGTCGGCGTCGGCTACGGTCACCATCCCCACCGCAAGCCACTGGTTGCGTTCAGTCGCTTGCAGGCGGTAAATGCTGTAGACGCCGGGCTGGGCGCCGCCGAAAGTGAATCCCCCCTGCTCATCGGTTGTCGCATAGCACGTGAACGCCCCGGAATGCGGCGAGCGGACCGGACCGATCAGAAGCCTCGCCCCTGCCAGTGGGAGGCCGTCGATGACCACCCGGCCCCGGACCACCGGAACGCCGCCGAGATCCACGCGAACGACCTGCCCGTTGCGGGGCATCGCCGTGCGGCATACGACCCCGGGTTTCTGCCGCCTGTCCATCTTCTGGACGTAGCATAATTCCTGTGGAAGATGCTCGATGCGATAGAAGCCGTTGGCGTCTGTGACAGCCCGACCCCGGCGGCCGATGGCTTCCTCGCCCAATGCCATGTATCCAACGGCATCCTGGACATAGAGGACCTGCCCGGACTGAGGCTTGCCTTGCAGATTGTACACGTATCCTTCGATCGTTCCACCCGTGGAAAGGACGACCTCGACGCCCTCGGTGGTTCGACCGGCAGTCACGGAAATGCCCTCGACGATGCAAGGCGCGTAGCCCGGATGGACCACACGAATCGTCTCGGACCCAGCGGACACATGAGGCAGCGTGAAAACGCCGTCGACGGTCTCGACCGCTCCCTCCTGACCGAGGAACAGGCTCTCGGTCTCCGGCATGTTTCCACAGGCCAGGGACAACGGAATGATCTGGGCGCCGCTGACAGGCTCCCCGTTTTCACTCACCACCCGGCCCGAGACCGCTCCGCCGGCCGAGAGAGCCACAGTGACGCTTTTGCGTTCATCGGTGTTGATCAGTTCGCTCCACGCCGGGGCATACCCCTCGGCGGCCACCTGGACTTGATAAATCCCCGGGCCCACGAGGTCGGCGCTGAAAGCTCCGGTTTCGTCCTCGTACTCCACCCACTGATTCGATTGTACATACAGAGGACCCCGCAACGATTGCAGCTTCTTGACACGGACCTGGAACCGCTTGACGGGCTCGCCGGTCGCGGCGTCCACGACCTGGCCCGCCAGCGCCGGCCAACCGACGTAGACCAGTTCGACTTGAAGGTCGGAGCACGGAGCAACCACGTTGTCCACAGTGGTCTCTTCGATGTTGTCGCCGGAGAAGGTCAGACTGTATGTGCCGGGCTCCAGCCGCTCGATGGTAAACGCGTCTTCGAGATGTCCGTCCGGCTTGCGAGTGACATCCAGGAAGAGGTACGCGCCGCTCGGAGACATCATCGTGATCCGCACCGAATCCGGCATCTCCTGGCCGCGGAGAACCAACGTGCCACGGATCGAAACCAGCGATTGCGGAGACTTCTCGGCCAGCCGGACCACCAGCGGCTCGTCGTCCGCCGCCGGAAGCTGAGCCTGCATGACCTTCCGGCTCATGTAGCCCGACTCGCTCGTGGGCGTGCGGAGCGACACGTCGTACAAATCCGCGACAATGTGCCTGAGCGTAAACGTCCCATCCTCGCCGGTCTTGTATGCCGGCAACCCGTACGTGGAATGCCACCACGCCGGCGTGACCTCGATCTCCGCACCGACCGCAGGAATGCCATCGGCGTACTCCACGCGAGCCGACGCCGGCGCGCCCCGTTCCAGTACGATGCGAACCTCCGGGACGACATTCGGATCCGCCAATCGAACGGTCGCTTTCCCCGGCGCGTAATCACATCGGCTATCGGTCTGCGGCCGGCCGTCGGGACCCTCGGCGTCTGTCGCGACGGTATGCCATGCGGCGATCAGATAGTTGGCGTCGGCCGGAGAGAATCCGCCGAGCAGAAGGTATCCATTCGGGTCCGTCCTGCGGGGCGTGATCGAACGGTTCACCTCTCTCATACGGTCGTCCGCCAGGGAGGTCCCCACCACCGTGGCGTCCGGAATGCCCACGCCATTGGCATCCACCACCCACACATCGACCATGCAGGCCTTGCGCAACTGGAGGTGCTTGACGATCTGCGTCTCGGGGCTCAGGTGCACGGTGAGACCCTTGTCGTCCTGCGATATGCCCAGGTATTCCTCGGAGGTCACGACAATGCTGTAGTCCCCGGCCTCCTCGATCCCTTCAAGGAAGTAGAAACCGTTCGCGTCGGTGATCGAGGTGTAAACGTCGCCCAAGGAAATGGTCACGCAGGCTCCGCTCACCGGTTCATCGGTTTCGACGTCGGTGATGCGGCCGCTAATCACGCCTCTGGGCTGGAATTCGAACGCACCCGTCCCCTCCCCGGCAATTCCGGACCGTGGGTTCCATTTTACGGACGATGTTTCATTGCCGGCCGACGACGCGGCAGCCAAAGTCCCAGAGCGGTCGGCATCTTCGTTCGCGACGGTTGTCGCATCGGCCGTCCTCACGACCGGCGCGACGGTCGAAATCGGCGAGGATTGTCTCTGCTCGACAGGCAGGACCACCGCCGTTGAGGCCCCCGGTTTCCAGGCATCTTGGACTTGCTGATAGGCTACGATTCCACCCGCGATCACGATGACGCTCACCGCCACAGCGGCCACCTTGGCCGTCAGACCGGAAAGAACTGACGCGACGCCGTAGGAGCCCGCCGTCGCAGCCGTCGCGGTGGCCGAGCCTTTGAGCCCCAGACCGACGATCGAGGCGATGACCGCCGCCGCGAAAGCCTTGCCGGGCTTGGTGCGGGCGATCGCGTTCTCGATCATGTCGGCCACCTGCTCGCGAAGCAAACTGCGGCCGCGATAGATCCGCTGACGAGCGGCCTCCTCCGTCAATCCCAGTTGCTCGGCCACTTCCCGCGTCGATTTGCCTTCGCGGTAGAAAAGAATCAGAGGTTCCCGCAGCCCTTCCGGCATCCGAGCCAGGGCCTGTTTGATCACCGCCTGTTGTTCCTCGAACATCACCATCTCCTCGGGTCCGGACTCACGGGACATCGTCTCGGCCGCGGCATCGAGCGACGCCGCATGGCCCACCACATCCCGTCCCTGGCTGCGAAACCAGTTCTGAACCGTATTGCGGGCGATGCTGCACAGCCACGACCGAAATTTGTTCAAATCCTGGAGTTGCCCAAGGCCCTTCCATGCTCGCAGGAACGCATCCTGCGCCAGCTCCTCGCTCCGACCGGAATCACCTGTAGCTCCGTAGGTAATTGCGCAAATGAGCGCTTGATACCGGCCCACGAGGATCCCAAACGCCTGGGTGCTGCCATCGCGGCTGGCCTTCAAGAGGTCGATATCACTTTTCCATCGGTCGAACATCGTGCGAATCCTGTTCAGGGGAACTCCCTGATTATAACCCTTTCACAAGAATAGAAACCGCTTGGAGGAGAATGTGACAAGAAAGATAGAAGAAAAAGCATGTGGGCCCGGGTCCCCACGGCCGCCTGCTGGAACGCAGGTCGATTACGTGCGGGCGTGACCCTTCACATCCTCGGCATAGATGTGCAATGGTTGGTAGTTCCGGCGATCGAGACGGAAAAAGCGATGCGACAGCCCGCAGAAGACGATGTCGCGCTCGTACTGAAAGCCCAGCTTGGCCATCACCCGCTGGGACGCGAGATTGGTCGGCAGGGTCCAGGCGCCAATGTTGTCGAATTCGAGATGCTCGAAACCGATGCGGAGGCTGGCGTCACCCATCTCCGTCGCGTACCCCTGGCCCCAGTACGACGACAAAACCGCATAGGCCAGGCCGATCTCTTCCCGGCCGTCCATGTCATGGGCGTCATAGCGGATGAGACCGCCACGACCGATAACTTCGCCGTTGTCACGGCTGCGGAACATCCATAGGCCGAATCCGTGCGTCCGCCAATGCACAACGGCCCTACGGAGCATCCGCCGAGTCGTGTCCTCAGGCAACGGCTGACCGTCGGTCGAAAGAGTCCTGGCGACCAGAGGATCGGAATGCAACTGCTGAACGTCCTCGAAATCCGCCCAACAAATCCGCCGGGCGATCAGGCGATTCGTAGTGTACCACTCGATCCTTCTCACGATTCCCCCTGCACAGTTCGCGAATTGGCGATTGACATCCGCACTCAACCATACGGCCAGTCTATCATTGGCCTTTATACGCGATGCGTGGTGAATCCTCTGTCAGCAATAATCGCTACGAAGCCGCCGGCAAGACCCCCAAAACAAAAGCTCACGCGATCTCGTGAGAGACCCGCGTGAGCTTTTCAGTACTGTTGTACGACAGACTCGCGCTAGCGTCAGGCGCCGGCGGGCACGATGTAGATCTCGACCCGGCGGTTCTTCGGATTGCCCTTCTTGCCGGAG
>CALMMH010000718.1 GCA_937868145.1 uncultured Phycisphaerales bacterium | reverse complement strand
GGACCGAATCAAGTCCTTGAGACTCCGGCGGGGATTCCTGCCAGTCCTTTGCCGGGAAGGCAGCACGCGTCAGGAACAGCACGGCGTCGCCCCGGACCGGGCACTCGAACCGAGGGTCGCCCGCGGTGATAGTCATTGTGCCATTCGATGTCTGCCTCACGCCGGCCGGGTCGAACCACTCGTACCAATAGGTTCCCGGTTTGACCTTCACCGTGACGGAATCGCCCGCGTCGGCCGGCTTGAAGACCAGATACTGATGACCCGGATCGGCCAGACAATACTCGCTCGACGCCACATCGGGGCATGGCAAGGACCTCCTCAAATCCATCCGCCGGGCGTAAAGGAGCGCATAGCCCAGATTCCGCCGGACCGGGTCCCACTTGGGATCGAGGCCGTTGCCGAGGACCTCGCCGTCGTAGGGGTCCATGAAGATCGGATTGTGGCCGCGTGTGAAGCTCTTCCAGACCCAGGCCACGTTGCCGCCGATGCCCCAGAGGTGGTCCGTGTCGGTGATCACGACCTTGCGGCCGTCCGCAGGCGGAGGGTCATCCCGATAGCCGCCGTCGGGGTTCGGGGAGACCCAGTCGGCCGGGCTGTCAAAGAGGGTCGTGTTCTGCCCACCCTTGTACTGGAAGGTCATGCCGACCGGATGCCGCTGCGGCTTGGTCCGCTCATACTCCTTGATGAAACGGATCATCTGGTACTGCCACGGCGTCGAGGCCGGGTGATTCTCGTTGGAGATCTCGTACAGCACGTTGTCGAACTCGTTGACCGTATCGATGACCTTCCGCACGTACGCTTCCTGGATCTCCGTGACCGCCTGATTGGCGAGTTCGTGGACCGCGACGCCTTTGCCGTCGATGGCGTTGACGTTGTTCTGGGGATGGAAGGGATGCCCCTCCCAGGCGCCGGGCGCGAACTGCAGACCCCAGCCTTCGAAGAGCATCACGGAGACGTAGATGCCGCGTTCTCTCGCCGCCGCCACGCGGTCGTGGAGCCGCTGGAAATACGCAGGATCGTACTTCGTCAGATCGAACTTTGGCTTGCCGTCCAGGGCCGTCCCCGGTCCGGTTCGCGCGTACGGGTGCGGAGCCGCCGTATGGTGCTTGCCCTCGCCGTTGGCCTGGGTGTCCCAGGTGACCAGTTCCCACGTCCAAAGTCGCATGAAGTTGTGGTTGAGCCCGGCCATCCAATCGATATAGGCCCGATAGTCGAACAGCGGCGGCGGGTCCGATGGGCCGAAGTCCACGAGATTGGCCCATGTGTGCGAACCGGTCAGGTAGACGACGTGGCCGGTCTCGCTGTTCTGGAAGTACCGCGGGTTCTCCGGACAGACGACCAGCGGCCCCATCGCCGGACGCGCCTCGCCCTGTGCCGCGATCGACAGCGAAGCCATCAGGATCACACCCGCAATAGCTGCACGATTGGACCTGTGAATTCTCATGGATCTGCCTTTCTGCAGCGTGTACCGCGCGGGTTACAACTTCCCGCCGCGGATGATGGAGACCAGGAGCCATACGCCGAAGACCGCGGCGATCATGTACCCGACGACTCCCATCTTCTGAAGGTTTTCCTGGGCGACGAGCAGGCTCGATCCGATCAGCAACGCCGCGATGATCAGGGCGAAACTGATGCGGTTGGAACTCTTGTCCACCGTCTTGGTCAACGTTTCGAGGTGTTCGTGCTGAACGCGGACCTGGAATTTGCCCTGGCGGAACTTGTTGAGGATGACGTTCACATCCTCCGGCAGTCTCGACGCCAGATCTCCGGCGTCCAACAGCACCTGTCGCATCTGATGCAGGAGATGCTTGGGCTCGAAATCCTTCAGGTTCGCCCGCTGGGCGTACGGCTTCAAGGCTTCCGTCAGATTGAAGTCGGGGTCGAGGGACCGGGCGAAGGATTCGATCGTCACCATGCTCTTGAGCATGAGCGTGAACTGCGCCGGCGGTCTGACGTAATTCGAGCGAAGCAGATCGAACACCTGTGTCACCGCGGGCCCGAAGGGAATGTTCCGCAACGGCAGATCCCGATAGGTGTCGATCAGCTGTTCCATCCCGGCTGTCAGCCTGGCCAGGTCGGTCTTCTCCTGGATCATGTCCTGGCGGTCCAATGTCCGGATGACCCGTTCCGGCTCGTTCTGCACGACGGCCAGAAGGATCTCGTTGAACAGCCTGCGATCCAGCGAAGACAACCGGGACACCTGGCCAAAATCGATGGGAGCCAGCACGTTGCCGGGCAGGAGGAAAAAATTGCCGGGATGAGGGTCTGCGTGGAAGAATCCCAGCTCGAAGATCTGGCGCAGCACGAAATCCGCCCCCCGCCGGGCGACCAGCTTGGGATTGAGTCCTCGCTCCAGCAAAGTCGCGGGGTCGTTCGGCTTGA
>CALMMH010000717.1 GCA_937868145.1 uncultured Phycisphaerales bacterium | reverse complement strand
CGATCTGTCTGCTGTGCAGCGCGAGCCTGGCCGCGGGCCTGGACGATCTGGCCGGCCTGGCCCAGATCAAGAACGGGGTCAAGACCAAACGGGTCAGCAGTTACGACCGCTCCGGCGGCAACAACGACCGCTTCGAGAGCATCCCGGACGGGCAGACCCGCGAGCTGTTCAACGTCCAAGGGGCCGGCATCATCAACCACATCTGGATCACGATCGCGCCCCCGCCGGAGCGATTGAGCCGCAACGACATCATCATCCGCATGTATTGGGACGGCAACGCGTTTCCGTCGGTGGAGTCGCCGATCGGGCCGTTCTTCGGGCAGGGCTGGACCGAGAGTTATCCGTTCGTGAGCCTTCCGCTGGCGGCCGGGCCGGTGGACGGCCGCGGCATGGTCTCGTACTTCGCGATGCCCTTCGCCAAGGGGGCCCGGATCGAGGTCGAGAACCAGACCGGCCGGGCCATCGACGCGTTCTACTACTTCATCGATTACGTCGAGGTCGAGAAGCTGCCCGAGGACATGGGTCGGTTCTGCGCGTGGTACAACCATGAGCTGACCGAAGCCTTGCCGGACGGGGAGAACGAGTGGGACACGCTCGGGCCGCAGGGCAACAACACTGACGGCAAGGGCAACTACGTGTTCGCGGACATCAAGGGCAAGGGACACTATGTCGGCGTCAACTACTACGTCCACAGCCCGTCGCCCATGTGGTACGGCGAAGGCGACGACATGATCTTCATCGACGGCGACGAGAAGCCGACGCTCCACGGCACAGGCACCGAGGACTACTTCAACACGTCCTGGTGCCCCAAGACGCTGTACACCCATCCGTACTACGGCTACGCCCGCGTGAACGACAACATCGGCTGGCTCGGCCGGACGCACGTGTATCGGTTCCACATTGCCGACCCGGTCTACTTCGACAAGTCGCTGAAGGTCACCATCGAGCACGGCCACAACAACTGCATGACGCTGGATCTGGCCAGTGTGGCGTACTGGTATCAGGCCCTGCCGCTGACGAAGCTGCCTCCCATCCCGAACAAAGAGGCCCGCAAGCCGAAGTCCTTCATCAACGAGTCCGACATGCACAAGTGGCGGGACGCCTGGCGCAAGGCCCACGGCGGCGACGATCAACTCTGGGGCAATGAGAAGTAAGACAGGGATTTGAGATCTCAGATTTCAAATCTCAAATTGGAGATTGTCGGAGCGGATCTGGCGGTCAGTCCACGACCGTCAGATCCATTTCCACGGATTGCTCGACGCAGTAGGCTCGAATCCTCTCGATCATGATTCGGCCGTACTGCTTGGCTTTCGTCTGGCCGACGCCTTTGACGTCCAGGAACCGATCCAGAGTCGTGGGACGTTTGCGGGCCATGTCCCGCAAGGCGGCGTCTCCAAAGATGATGAACGTCGGGACTCCGCGCTCGCGCGCCAGCGTCGCTCGCACTTTGCGGAGGGCATCGAACAGCCCCTTGTCGACACCTTGCCATCCGTTGGTTGCGA
>CALMMH010000716.1 GCA_937868145.1 uncultured Phycisphaerales bacterium | reverse complement strand
AATCCGGCTCTGCCAGTGGCGGGGGCGGATTTCGCATTTTGGGCTTTGAGTTTCGTGATATGGAGGACCCAGGGAGTCAGCGAGGGACCTGTCAGTCCGTGTGGAAAACCTCTTCGACAGCCTTCCACTGCCCGCCGTCCGGCGTGCCCGGCAGGCGGATTTGAAGCGGGTCCGTGTACGTCCACCAGAGCTGCGTCACCTTGTCGTCCGCCATGTGCTTCATGTCGCCTGCGAAATCGTCGCCGACGTACTCGAAGTAACTGAAAAGCACGTACTCACAGGGGCTGACTTGGCCCAGGTAGATCGAGTAGTTGCGGATGTTCACCCGCTCCAGCGCCGCCAGAACGCCCGACCAGACCGCCCCGTGCAATTGGGTGTACGCCAGAAGGCTGTCTTCGCGAACGCCGACGATCGACCCGTAGCGAAGCTTCACGTCGCTCCTGTCGTACGCCGGGCCGCTGTAGTGGAACACCTCGTCCCACTGCATCCACCATTCGCCTTCCTGCCGGGTTGGAAGGGGCTCCTGCAGCGGGTCCGTGAGCTTCCACCACTGCTGCATGGTCTTGTCCTTCTTCATCCGGACCATGTCGGCGTTGAAATTCCTGCCTGTGTACTCATAGTAGCCGAACAGGTAATTCCGGCCGGGGGCGACCTCGCCCAGATAAATCGAGTAGTTGTCCATGTGGGCCCGGTCCACCGCCTTGAGCACGCCCGGCCAGGTCTCGGCGTGCAGACGCTTGTACTCGGCAATACTCTGGGCCGGAATGCCGATGACGACGCCATGCCGCTGTACCGGTCGTTTCCACAGCGAGAGTGTTGAAGAGCAGCCGCTCACCGCACATAGACAGAGAATCGTCACGCCCAGTCGCAAGGTTTTCCCCATTCCGCTCATCCGAGAACCTCCTTGATCCGAATCCGCAGGACTCACTTGACCAATCCGAAGAACCGCTGTGTCGCCTCCGTAGCGAAGACTGCATACAGCAGGATCATGATGACAAACAGCAGGCCGGCCATCCGGCGATAGTTGAGAATGCCGCTCCAGCCGGGGTCGCGGAGAGCGTTGAGCGGATTCCCCCACACCAGACGCTCGCTCTGCGGCGTGTGCTTGTGCGGCCAGATCAGCGACGTCACGACGAGAATGGCCGAGCAGATCACGAACAGGTAGAACGCAGCCATCATGAACTGCACGTTCCAGCCCGTGTACTCCTTGTACCAGTCCAGCAGGAATACGATCAGACCGAGAACCGATCCGATGGTCAAGGTTGCCATCGCCGCCCGGCTGGAGGCGCGGCGCCAGAAGACGCCCCAGAGGAACACCGTCGTGATCGGCGGGGCGATGTAGCAGATGATCGTATTGGCGCCCTGGTAGATGCTCTCGAATCGAGCAATCAGCGGCGACCACAGAATCGCCAGGACCATCGCAAAGAACGTGGCGATCTGGCCGATGACGACCAACTTGCGGTCCGAAGTGTCGGGCCGCCATCGTCGGTACAAATCGTAGCTGAACAGCGTCGCGATGGAGTTCAGTGCGCCGGAGACCGTGCTCAT
>CALMMH010000715.1 GCA_937868145.1 uncultured Phycisphaerales bacterium | reverse complement strand
CCGGATTCAACTGACGCCGAACGCACCTCTCATTCCGGTCCCACAGGCGGCAAGTTCAGAAACACCTTAAACCGTTACCGTAGAGAGAGATAGATGAGTTGGAAGGAGGGCCGGGTCCACACGCCGGCCTTCCTCCGTTTCGACAAGCCACATTTTTTGCAGAAACCTGAGAAATCTGTGTAACAGTCGTCTTTCCACTGCGTCCTTTATTACAGATAACGCTGGAGAACCGCAGGAACGTGTGTATCGAGCAACAGCTCGCTCCATGAATCTTTCACTTGGCAGCATCTATCTTTCTTCGAAGTGGCCGACAAGCGGAGGTCGGCCTTCTTTTTTGCGCCGCAGGAATTCCTCGCCGGGCTTTTCTATGTTGATTCCCCTGTGAGAAATGCTTATGATACGCTGTCTATGCGAATTCCTTTGACTAGGTACGGATTGCCTGAGGTGGTCGTATATCCGGCGGCTGTCCTCGTGCTGATGGCCGCTGTGGGACTATTCGGACTCGTAGGGCTACCCCTTTGGGCGGTCGGCGTCCTGGAGGGGATTCTCTCGCTGGTTTTGGCGTGGGCCCTGATGTTTTTCCGAGACCCGCACCGCGTGCCGCTGCGCCAGGACAATCTGTTGGTGGCTCCGGCCGATGGGACGATCACGGACGTGGAAATGGTTGAGGACGCCGAGTTCATCGAAGGCCCGGCGCTTCGCGTGGGGATCTTCCTGAGCATCTTCAACACGCACATCAACCGTGCGCCGTGCGACGCCAAGATCGAACGGATCACCTACCGCCCCGGCAAGTACATCAACGCGATGAGTCCCCGGGCCGGCAAGGTCAACGAGTCCAACAATGTCGCCATGGTCAGGACCGGCCATCCGCAAGACCGCCTTCTGGTCCGCCAGATCAGCGGGGCCATCGCCCGGCGGATCGTGTGCGCCGCCCGGGAAGGCCAGGAACTCGTCGGGGGCCAGCAGTTCGGCATGATCAAATTCGGATCGCGAACGGAATTGTACCTTTCCGCCAGCGAGAACGTAGAATGTATGGTTCGCATCGGGGACAAAGTGAAAGCGGGGATGACCCCGCTGGTCAAGTACCATCTCCGATCGTCCCATGTTCCCCACGCCTCCAAGTAAGGCCGGGACTAGAAGAAATGAGTGGTAAGCGCCATACGATGATGAATCATAAACCAAGGCGGCATTTGTTCCGCCGTGTGCGAAAACATCGCGTCAAGTACATCACCCTCCTGCCCTCTCTGGTCACGATTCTCAATGGAGTCTTCGGCTTCATCGCGAGCGTTCTGGCGAGCAAAGCCGATCTGCCGCAGGCCGACAAGCTGTTCTGCTACGCCACAGGCGGATATATGGTCCTGCTGGCCATGATCGCGGATATGTTGGACGGCCGCCTGGCTCGCATGAGCCAGAGCACCTCCAGTTTCGGCGGCCAGCTCGACAGTCTGTGCGACCTGATCAGCTTTGGGGTCGCCCCCGCATTTCTCATGTTGCGATTGACGGAGACTGAGTTTCAACTCTCGGGGGTCTTCGGCGGCGGCCTGCTTCACCGCTTCCTGTGGTTGGCTGCCCTGGTCTACTTCAGTTGCGCCGCGATTCGACTGGCCCGCTTCAATGTCGAGAACGACGAAAACGAAATGGCTCACATGAGCTTCGCCGGCCTGCCCAGCCCCGCGGCCGCAGGCGTGGTCGTCAGCCTGGTCATCTTTTACCAGCAGTTCCCGGATCTCGACATGGTCGTGTACGCCCTGCCGCTGGTGACTCTGGGCGTGGGGGTTCTCATGGTCAGCCGGGTGCCCTACCCGCACATCGTCAACGTCTACCTCCGAGGCAAAAAGCCTTTCGGCTATCTGATCCGGGTGCTCCTGTTCCTCGGGTTGGTCGTGTGGAGCATGCAGACGGCGATGGTCTTGATCTTCGGGTACTTCGCCTTAGGCAGTTTCGCTCGGTGGCTCTACTGCAAGGCGTTCCACAAATCAAGCCAACTGCTGCCGGCGGGCCAGACCCCGGCGGCCGAGGTCGGACCCGATCTGAGCGCGAAGCTCTGAACCGTCAGTCGATCAGGGCTTCCGCCGGGACGTTCGAGGTTGCGGCCGACACATCGATGGTTTGAGTGGTGCCGTTGAGCTGGTTGACTTTGTGGTAGTGCTCCACCACCTTGGCCAGACGGCCAAGGACCTCCCGTCCCTCTTCGCTCGCTTCCAGACCGACGATTTGCAGGCCGATGCACAGTCCCGAACGGTCCGCTGTGGGCAGCACGTTGCGGATCTGGGCATTGAACATCAACGGGGTCTCATACGGCATCGGCGTGAACCGGATGCCCATGAACTGCCCCTTGTGGAAATCCGCTTCCCCCGCAGCGCCGCTTTGCGTCTCCGGACCGCGTTTCAGCGGAACGATCACCTGGGCGCCGCCGGCGGAGATGTCCATCAGGCGGCCTTCGAAGTAAGCGTGCGTTTTCTCATTGCCCGTGCGCTTGCCCGTGCGATGCCAGAGCACGACGTTGACCTTGAGCACCGGCGGTACGTTGACGCGGAAATAGCTGCGCCGCTGGATCACGCCGAGGCGTTCGGGCACGCCCAGGACGATGGTCCCCCCGGACTCCGGATCCGAGGAAGGCTCCAGGTCCACCACAACGGTGTCGAACACGAACTTGCCGTAGGCGTGCTTGAAGTTCATTCCCACCGGCTGGCCGATGCGAATGTTGATCGGGTGAGGCTTGCCCACAACGTGATACCCTTCGACGAACAGCTTTCCCGCCCCACTGCGCGCCGGGTCGGCCGTAAGCTGCTTCATGACCACTTTGGCCACGTGCCATTTGTCCTTGGACAGATACGACATGATGGCGGCCGACTGGCTCTGCACAACCGCCTGAAGCACTGTCTCGGATTCAAGGCCCTGGAGCATCACGATGTCATTCATATCAAGCCTCCTTGGGACCCCCAAATACGACTGGGAACCCATACCTACGTCTATGGTAGCCCGTTTGCAGCAGGAGCATCGGTCGCAGTCTCCGACACGCTGTTTACGTCCGGAACCCACGACACACCCTGCCCGGGTTTGGGTCCCCACGCGGAATCCCGCGGCGGGGAACCTTCCACCCCCCATATAGGGCACAGAGAACCCGCCAAAACGGGTCCGTCTAAAACATACGTAATGATTCGGTCGGTACAAACAACCACATGAACGTTTCGTCGAATCCATTCGGCGGCGCTCAGTTCACCTGTGCGCGAAATGGGAATGACCCCATAATCACATGGCAAGAAATACTGATTCCGACAGGTGATGCGTTACACCGGCAGGATTCTCCAGAAAACTCCCGGCTTTGGAGACGATTCCTGCCCGCCGCTTATGGGACAGTCTCCGATCGACACGGAAGTGTTTCGCAAACGGGTGATTGCACTCTCGGAGAGCTTGCGATATGGTGTGTCGGAACTGTTCGAGAGTCCCTTGGCCATCCCCAAGGACAATCGCAGATTCAATGCCTGTCTTTCGGAGACGCAACATGAACATGCAGCTCGTCAGGATCGTTACAATCACCGTCTTGGCCGCATTCCCTGAGGTCGGCTCCGCCCAAACCAACATGGATCGGCAGGACTTGACGCTCTGGTACACCGAGCCCGCAAAGCAATGGACGGAGGCCCTGCCCATCGGCAACGGCCGTCTCGGCGCCATGGTCTTCGGCGGCGTAGAAGAAGAGCGGATCCAGCTCAACGAGGACACGCTCTGGGATGGTTTCCCGCAAGACGCCACCAATCCACAAGCCCTGGAAGCCCTGCCGACGGTTCGCCGGCTGCTCTTTGAGGGCAAGAACGCTGAGGCCACGAAATTGGCCGGCGAAAAAATGATGGGACAACCTCAAGGCGTGCTGTCGTACCAGTCCCTGGGCGACCTCCGCATCGCCACGCCCACGGCCGGAGCCGTCGCCGACTACCAGAGGAGCCTCGATCTGGACACGGGAATTGCCCGAACGACCTGGACAGCCGACGGCGTCCGCTTCACCCGCGAAGTCTTCGCCTCGGCGCCGGACAACGTGATCGTTATTCGCATCGCCGCCGACAAACCCGCCGCCATCGCCTGCACCACGACAATGACCCGCCAGCAGGACGCCACCTGCATCAGCGAGGGCAGCGATCGGATCCTTCTTCGCGGCCGGATCAAACGCGAGCACCCACAGACCCACGAGAACGTCGGCATGAGGTTCGAGGCCCACGTCCTGGCCAAGACCAAAGGCGGCGTCATCGCCAGCCGGGACGGCAAATTGTCCGTGGAGAAGGCTGACGAGTTGCTTCTTCTGATTGCGGGAGCGACCAGCTACCGCGGCATGGAGCCCGCTGACCTGTGCAGCGCCCACCTGCAGGCAGTCCGGAATTCCTATGAGCAATTGCGCGACAGGCACGTGACCGACCATCAGAGACTGTTTCGCCGGGTGAAGCTGGACCTCGGACGCACCGCCATCGCGGACAAGCCCACCAACCAGAGGCTGGCCGCGATCGCTCAGGGCCAGGCCGACCCTGGACTGGCGGCCCTGTACTTCCAGTTCGGCCGATACCTGCTGATCGGCTCCTCCCGTCCGGGCGATTTGCCCGCCAATCTTCAGGGTCTCTGGAACGAGCACATGTCGGCCCCATGGAACGCCGACTACCATACGAACATCAACCTGCAAATGAATTACTGGCTGGCGGAAGTCGCCAACCTCTCCGAGTGCCACCTGCCGCTCTTTGATTACATGACGGATTGCCTCGTCAAGTCCGGCAATCGGACGGCCAAGGTCCACTACGGCTGCGACGGCTGGGTCGTCCACCATCTCTCGGACGTCTGGGGCTTCACCACGCCCGCCGACGGCGTCTGGGGCGTCTGGCTCATGGGCGCCGCCTGGCTGGCCCAGCATCCGTACGAGCACTACCTGTTCACGCAGGACAAGACCTTCCTTCGCGAAAGCGGGTATCCCTTGATGAAAGGGGCCGCCGAGTTCATGCTCGATTTCCTCGTCGAGGCCCCGGCCGGAACGCCCGTCGCAGGCAAGCTCGTGACGAATCCCTCCCACTCGCCGGAAAACCAATTCCGCAAAGCCGACGGCTCGACCTCCATGTTCACCTACGGCTCGACGATGGACCTGGAGATCCTTCACGACCTGTTCACCAACTGCATCGAAGCCGCGACGATTCTGGACGTGGACCCCGAGTTCCGCGAGCGGCTCTCCGCGGCCCTGAAAAACCTGGCGCCGCTGCAGATCAGCGCCAAGACCGGACGGCTCCAGGAGTGGATCGAGGATTATGACGAGCCCGAGCCGGGCCATCGACATATGTCGCACCTGTTCGGACTCCACCCGGGCCGGCAGATCACCCCCAGCGGCACGCCCGACCTGGCCCAGGCCGTCCGAAAGTCGCTCGAATACCGCCTCTCTCACGGCGGCGGCCATACCGGCTGGAGCCGCGCCTGGATCATCAATTTCTGGGCCCGCCTGCAAGAGGCGGACAAAGCCCATGAGAACGTGGTCCAGCTACTGGTGAAATCCACGCTGCCAAATCTGTTCGACAATCACCCGCCGTTCCAGATCGACGGCAACTTCGGCGGCACCGCCGGCATCGCCGAGATGCTCCTGCAAAGCCACGCAGGGGAGATTCACCTGCTGCCCGCCCTGCCGACGGCATGGCCGCAGGGCTCGGTCACAGGCCTGTGCGCTCGCGGCGGGTTCGAGGTGGATCTCTACTGGAACCAGGGCAAGTTGGAAAGAGGCATCGTTCACTCCAAGACCGGCGGCGTCTGCCGTCTGCGAACTGCGACGCCCGTTCGCGTGAGCCTGGCCGGCATGCCGGTCGCGACGAGCGGCTCGCCGAACGACGTCGTATTCGCGACCCAGCCGGGCCGAACCTACACGCTCGAAGCCCCGATTCGGTGAACCCAAGACAATCCCCGGCGATAGACCTACGGTAGAGTGAAGGACAACATCAGATGCCTATAGAGCTGGGCCTCGGATTGGTCTGGTACGCGGTGTTCGTGATCTCGACGACGTTTCACGAAGCCGCCCATGGTCTGGCCGCCTGGAAACTGGGCGACCCGACCGCCCGCGACGCGGGCCTGGCGACGCTCGACCCGGTCCCGCACATGCAGAGATCGCCCATCGGCATGATCGCCGTCCCGATCGTCACGTTCCTCATGGGCGGGTGGATGGTGGGCTGGGCCAGCACGCCCTACGATCCGTACTGGGCTCAGTCCAACCGCAAGAAGGCGGCATGGATGGCCCTGGCCGGTCCCGGCGCGAACCTCGCATTGATCTTTCTCGCCGCGGCCCTCATCCGCGTCGGCATGCTCCTGGGCTGGTTCGCGGCGCCCCTGGAATCCACCTGGACTCAAGTCACCGTCGCCAAATCTCCCGGCCTGGTCACCGGGGCCGCGGTCGTGGTGAGCGTTCTGTTCTCTTTGAACCTGATCCTTCTGATCTTCAATCTGCTGCCCCTGCCTCCGCTCGACGGCAGCGAGATCATCATGCTGTTCCTCGACGATCGCACGGCGGACCGCTACCGGGACTTCATGGCCCAGCCGGCCGCCAACTGGATCGGCCTGGTCGTCGCCTGGAACGT
>CALMMH010000714.1 GCA_937868145.1 uncultured Phycisphaerales bacterium | reverse complement strand
GGCGCGGATGCCCTCGGGCGACGGATGCCCGAGCCGTCGCAGGTGCGTGCCTTCCGTGACGACCGCTACGTGGGTATCTTCTATTTTCTCTGGCTGCATCTGAACGAAGTTTACGACAACTCGCAGATTCTGAAAATTAACCCGGAGGCACGGCAGACCAACGCCTCCCCGCCATGGGGTCCAATCCACGCGTTTCATTTCTGGGGCGAGCCGTTGTTCGGTTACTATCGCAGCGATGACCCCTGGGTTTTGCAACGACATGCGGCCCTGCTCTCGGATGCCGGAGTGGATTTTCTTGTGTTCGATACGACCAATGCCTTGATCTACGAGGACGTGGTCCAGCGACTCTGCGAGGTCTTCGAGCGCCAGCGTCAACTCGGAGAACACGTGCCGCAGATCGCCTTCATGGTCAACACCCAGGCCGGTCAGACCGCCCAGAAAATCTATGAATCGTTCTACAAACCGGGTCGTTATCCGGAGCTGTGGTTCCGCTGGCAGGGGAAGCCCCTGCTGCTCTGCGATCCGGCCGAGGCGTCGAAGGAAGTCTCGGAGTTCTTCGTTCTGCGCAAGGCCCACTGGCCCTTCGAACTGGTCAACACGCAAAACGCCTGGCACTGGGAGGCGACCTATCCGCAGGTCTACTCCTACGATCGGACCCCGTCCCTGCCCGAGCAGGTAAATGTCTCCGTCGGACAGAACCTGCATCAGAAGACCGGTCGTGTCGAGATGATGAGCACCGGCTGGGCGCGCGGACGGAGTTTCTGCGACGGGCATATGGATACCCGTCCGGACGCTTATGCGTATGGCCTGAACTTCGAGGAACAATGGCGACGCGCTCTGGACCTGGACCCGAACGTGGTCTTCATCACGGGCTGGAATGAATGGATCGCCATGCAGTTGAACCAAGCGGAGGGGCCCGCCATCTTCTGCGATCAGTTCAATCTCGAATTCAGCCGCGACGTGGAGATGATGAATGGCGGTTATGGCGACAACTACTACATGCAGATGGCGGCGAAGATCCGGCGATTCAAGGGGATGACGCCCCCGCCACAAGCATCGGCAGGCAGGACGATCCGCATATCGGGACCGTTCAGTCAGTGGGATGACGTCCGGCCGGAGTACCGCGACCATAGCTTTGATACGTTGCCTCGCGACTTCCCGGGTTGTGGGAACAACCATTACGCCGTCTCTTCAGGCCGCAACGATTTTCGCATCCTGAAGGTTGCCCGAGACGACCAGAACGTCTACTTCTACGCTCAGACTCGCGACTCCGTCACCGCACACACGGACCCGAACTGGATGTGGCTGCTGCTTCACGTCGATGGATCTCCCGCGCCGAACTGGGAGGGGTTCAACTTCCGGGTGAACGGTCAGGCCTCCACAGCAACAGAAGCCTGCGTGGAAGTGTGCCTGGGCGGCTGGCGATGGAAGCAGGTGGGAACTGCCGCTTGCCGCGTGGAAGGCAATCAGTTGCACGTGGCTGTGCCCAGGCAACTGCTCGACATCCGGCCCGGCGGTTTCATGATCGAATTCAAGTGGGTCGACAACGCGAGGAAACAAGGGGACATCGTGAACGCCTATGTGGACGGCGATGCCGCGCCTGACGGACGCTTCCGCTATCGCTACGACTCGCGGCCATCCAACCCAGATACGCCATGAGCCATAGAGGACGAATCCGTAACCGTCCACGGAGACGGTCGATCGCGATTCGTTCGGTTCGTGGATCGAGATACTTGTGGGCAAAGACGCGGTTTCTCATGGCGTCGCAGAGGATTGCAGAAATCTGCAGAGCGAATCAGTGTCAGTGGGCGGTGCAGGACTTGAACCTGCAACCCCTTGCGTGTAAAGCAAGTGCTCTGCCAATTGAGCTAACCGCCCGACAGAGAATTCAGAATATCGGCTTTTCGCACTTGCGTCAATACACTCGGCCTTCTATATTCTCCGGAGTTGTCTACAAGTGAAAATGCCGTAGTCGTTGTATTTCGAAGGGTGAACAGATGGATGTTGCACAGGCAATCCGCACCCGGTGCTCTTGCCGCAACTACCAGGACAAGCCCGTCGAGCAGGACAAACTGCTCGCGGTGTTGGAGGCTGCGCGACAGGCCCCTTCAGCCAAGAACCTCCAGGATTGGCGATTCATCGTCGCCGCCGACAAGGAAACGAAGAAGAGACTCGCCTCGGCCGCCAACAATCAGACGTTTCTCGAGAACGCCGGAGCGATCATCGTCGCCTGCACGGTCAGCGACCACGTGATGCGGTGCGGCCAGGCGGTCGGTCCCATCGATGTGGCCATCGCTCTGGAGCACATGTGCCTGCAGGCCACCGAACTGGGCTTGGCTACGTGCTGGATCGGCTCGTTCTACCCGGACAGGGTGCGGCCCATTCTGGGCATCCCGGAAAATGTAACGATTGTCGAGCTGCTGGCCCTGGGCTACGCGGCGGATTCGACCAAAGAGCACCGGCGTGAGCCCTTGGACCGTATCGCATGCTTCGAGCGGTGGCAGTTCTGACATATCGAAACCGGTTCCACAAAAGGCCGTCAAATAGTTGTTGACTTTCACCTGAGAGCCTCTAAAATGTCATCTACGATCCCTGGGGACGTGGTGTAACGGGAGCACACGGCGGTCGCATCGCCGGAATGAGGGTTCGATTCCCTTCGTCTCCATTCCCTTGCCCTGCAAGGACTTGCATCAAGTCAAACTTTCACAGCCGCTCCGAATCGCATGGAGGCGGCCCTTGGCAACCTCATGTTATTGCACCATCGCAGTCTGTTCCCCATCCGTATTGATACGTATTTCCTTCTCATCCCATTCTTTCGTTCATCACGACGCCTCCGGTAGTCGCAAGCCCTTCTGTTTCGTTCCGGCCGTGTCACGACTCGCTGCTTCTGTCCCTCACGGATTCTCGGACAACCGGGCACACCGAACATCGACGGATCCCTTCTGCGCCCGCCAGGCATCCTTGTGACTCCGGAATCGGTTTCCGACCCCCTGTCCTCGACAGAATCCGGTTATCCCTGCTAATGCCGCAGTTATCGTACGACGATGTACTATTCGTGTTCTCGTGTGCGGCACTGTACGAAGCGGCAACCAGCGGGAAAGATCCTATGGGATGTAGAGGTCTGGAATTCGAGGAGACCCTTCAGCAAGACGGCCTGATCGCGACAGATTACAGGCCGATCCTCGATGCGCGCGTTTACATCGACACCCTGCCGGCCTTTTTTCAGACCGGCCTGCGGGTGCGGGACGTCATGACCAAGAGTCAATTCGTCGTGTCCCGCGAAACCTCCGTGCTCACGGTGGCGCAGCTCATGATGACGCACCTTGTGTCGCTCATCGCAGTCGAGAACGCCGGCAGGATCATGGCCGTCATTACGGAACGCGAGATGGCCCGGGGCGCCGCCGAACATGGTTCGACGCTGCGGCACATGAAGGCCGAGGACATCATGGCGTTTCTGCCCGCAGGCGTCGGCCCTGAGTACCCCCTCTCCCAAGCGGCGCAGATCATGCGGGCCGAACGGTTGCGGTGGTTCCCCGTGACCGCGGGCGACGACGTCGTCAGCCTCGTGACTCAGGCCGATATGACGCGAGCCGCCACGTTGCTCCCGGAGTTGGGCGACGTGGGCAGCGTCATGAGCACGGAGATCATCACGATCGACGCCACCCAGCCTCTTCAGGAGGCCGCAAGAGTCATGAGCACGTGGGACATCTCCTGCCTGATCGCCACACACCAGGGCAGAGTGGCCGGAATCCTGACCGAGGCCGATCTCCTGCATCAACTCGCCACAAACGATTCCCCCTGGTCGGCGATTACGGTGGCCGACGTGATGACGTTTCCGGTCGTCTCCATCGAACCCGCCTACTCCCTCAGCGAAGCCCGCGCGGTGATGGACAGGACCCACGTCCATCGCCTGGTCGTTGTGGATCAGGGACGTCCCTGCGGTCTGATCACCCAGACGGACATCACCCGGGCTCTCGACAGAAAGTTGCAGGAGCAGGAGCAACAGCGTCAGCGCCGACTGGCTGATTCGAACGACGCGATCTTCGCCGTGGATCTGTGCGGAAACGCCATCTACGTGAATCCCGCGTTCGCAAAATTGTTGGAATACCCCCATCCCGAAATCTTCGTCGGCCGGCCGTTCCTTCCTCCGTCCTGTTGGAATTCTCCCTCCGATAGGGCTTCTTTTATGGCTGCCTTCGAGAGCAGGGATCTGCAGGTGCGGAAAGCACTTCTCAAGACGAGCTCCGCCAGAAACATGCAGGCGATGATCTTCTCCACGATCGCCAAGAACTTCCGAGGCGAGGTCATCGGCCGACAAGGCATCATTCACCCCATCGAAATCCCCTCATCTTGAGACAACCGGTCTCCTTCCCGATCCCCCATCGATTGGTCGTCCTGGATCCTTCTGCGGATTCTCCGCGGGGAGGATTAAGGGAAACGCCTAACGGGCGGAAACACACTCTCGTCGTATGGACAGTGAAGGTCAGACCGAGCGACCACGACGCGGAACGGACGTTCACGCATGTGGTTGATTCGATACGCGAGCCGGCGAAGGTTGCAGGAACGACCTGTTGAAAGACGCTGACTAACGTGTCTTGCGACCGATCGAAGGAACGGGAACTGGAGCAACCGAGACGCCGGCCGATGCGGTTGTGGCCGGCTCGATCTGCCGGAACGGCGAGGCCCGCTTCTTCCGGGTGCACGAGGATCTTGCGAGGCATAGGATGACGACGTGCGAACTTCAGGCGGGCCTCCAGTGTCGGTATGCAACGATTCGGGGTTGTCGTCACAGAGGACGGCGACCCCGAATGTTTTTCTGGCAATCGCAGTGGGGTTCCAGGGGCAGCGTATGGCGGTACGAAAATTCAGCGGCGAGATGCTCGCGCCAGGCTCGGCACAAGGCGGGTTGGTGTTTCTCGAGACCGATTTCACACTCTTGGCGCCATGGCCTTCGCAAACCGGCGGTATAGAGCAGGAGCTGAACCGTTTCGAACAACACATTGACGGTCTTGTGGACGAATTGACCGAAACGATCGCGACGCTCGAAGCCGAAACAGCCCACACGGAGGCCCAGATCCTCCAAACCCACCTCTACCTGATCAAGGATCGCAAGTTTCACCAGGACGTGTGCCGGGAGATTCGCGACAACGCGATGTCGGCGGAAGCGGCCATCGAAACAGTTCTCCGCAGAATCATGGTGGTGTTCGAGCAATCCGGCAACAGCGTGATCGTCGAACGAGCGGCCGATATTCGAGACATCCTTACCCGGCTGAGCCGTCGAGTGGACCGGGAGCACCGCACGATCATCGAGATGCAGGAGGACGAAGGCGCCGTGATCCTGGCAACTCGCGAACTGTTGCCTTCCACGGTTCTGGACGCCAGACACAGCCGCGTCGTCGGCTTCGTGGTGGAGCAAGGCACCAGTCTCTCCCATGCGGCGATTCTGGCCAAGTCGCTCGGGTTCCCGATTCTGCGGCTTGACGACCTCCACTGCCTCCAAGAATTTTCGGGCGAAGAGACCCTCCTGGACGCCACCGAAGGAAGCCTCCTGATCGCCCCCGATGTCGCGGAGATCGCCGCCAGGAGTGCTTATCTGTCCGCCCGCCGGAGGATCGATCGGGCTCGCCTGCCGGTGAGTCTGTGGATCAATGTGGCCGATCCATCGCAGGTAACGCCCGAGTTGCTCAGGACCGTCGCAGGCATCGGCCTCTATCGGACCGAAGTGCTCTTCATGGAACAGACGGACGACTTTCCAACCGAAGAGCAACAGTATCGGGTGTACAAATCCCTGTTCGAAATGTGCCGCGAGAGTTGCACCGTGACGGTGCGCACCGCCGACATCGGCGGCGACAAGGTGCTCCCTTACTTTCCGCTCGGCCCGCAGGAGAACCCGTATCTGGGCGTCCGGGCCAACCGCATCTACCGGGAGCATCCGGAGATCCTCATTTCGCAGATGCGGGCGATCCTCCGAGCCGGGTTGTATTCCCGAAACCTCCGGATTCTGTACCCGATGATCGGCAGCCGGGAAGACCTGTCGTTCATTCGACAGCTTCTCGGCGAAGCCATTCGAAGTCTTCGGGCACGAGGCGACGCTTTCCGCGGCCATTTCCACCAAGGCATCATGATCGAGGTTCCCTCGGCAGCCTGGAGCTGTTCCGAGCTGCTGGAGCTTGTGGATTTCGCCAGCGTCGGGACGAATGATCTGCTCCAGTACTTCTTCGCCGTGGGCCGCGACGATCCTCACATCAGCCCCAGTTATAGGACGCACGAACCAGTGGCCCTGCTACTTCTGAAGCGGCTGGCCGACGCGGCGGCCTGCGCCAGCAAACCGCTGAGCATCTGCGGAGAGCTCGCTTCTGACCCCCAACTGCTTCCCTTGCTGATCGGGTTGGGATTCGAGCACCTCAGCGTCGACATCCATTCGCTGCCCTTGGTGGAAGAGGCGGCCCTCGGATTGAATGTTGAGGAATGCAAGCGGCTTGCCGCCCGTTGCCTGAACGCCGGAACCTCACAGGACGTTCGAATACTGCTGAACGATTCGGGTCTTGTCCGGAAGCACCCGGGCGCTCGGCCGCCGCGACCGGGGCAGCCGGTGGATCCCATTTGCCATGAGCTGGTGGATCCGGCGGGCGTGGGACTGGCGATCACCCGAAAAGGCCGGCGGATCCATTTCTGTTCCGCGGAGTGCCGCGACGAGTTCTATGCCCGAGAAAAGAGCGCACATCAGAATCTGACTTATACGACCTAATCCGCCGAGGCTAGCGTCTCGCCGGGGACAGCCTCGAGACTCCTCGCAAAATCCGCTTGAGCGCAGGGTCATTCCGGCCGATGTAACCAAGGGATCATTCACCCAGCAATGACCCCGGAAAGAATGGATGAAGAATCCGTGTAAGAATGGGGCGGCCGATGGAGAGACTATGGTGACGACCGTATCACTTGAAGATATCGTATTGGATGGAGCGAAAGAGGTCTTCGCGAGCATGGTGCTCCTGCCGTTGGAGAAGGCCGCAGAATCGGCTCCCTGGGCCGATGAACAGGTCTACCTGGCAACCATCACCTTCATGGGCGACATGGAGGGATGCTTCGGAATCTGCTGCGATCAAGCCTCCGTCCAGGCGATTGCCGCGGGCATGCTGTGTTTGGCGCCGGGGGCCTCTCTAAGCGATAGCGAAATCAGCGACGCAATCGGCGAGATCGCCAACATGATTATGGGCGGCGTCAAGACTCGCGTGCAGCATGAGATCACGAATATCGAAATCTCGATCCCTACGGTCACGCTCGGCCGTCAGCTTCAGAACCGGCTTCGCGAGGGGATGTCCAAAATCTGCATCCCGACGACCGTCGGAGAGCAGCACCGCGCGGAACTGTCCCTCGCCTATCGCTTGCGGGACAAGCCACTGGGGTGAGCGAGCACAAATTCCCGATGCGACACAACCCGCAGTCCCATTTGCGGACCTGCGGGTTGCGTCATCGTCAAGCATGTGCATCCCCTGCTCACCGCCAACTCACGTCAGGGAGCAGGCGTCTCACTCGTTTGGCCTGTACGTGCTTCGTGTGCGGATCCTTCTGCACTCTCCTTTGAAGAGGAGTCCATCACGCCGGATTCTCGATGCGAACCAGCCTCGCTTTCCCACACCGGCCGGCCATCGCGATTGCGGAGCGTCAGAACCTGCCCGTCCTTGGAGACCCGAGCCGCCAGAATGACAGAATGTTCGAAACTCTGGACCGCTGTGCCCATCACACTCACACGATCACCGCTGACGACGTAGAAATCCTGCTTGCTCACGTAGTTCAGCGGTCCGGCGTGAACGTAGACCAGATCGCCGGCATCGGTGCGAACCTGCAACAGCAGAATGTCCGCGTCCGAACCTGTCCGTGCGGACTTGCCCACCACCGTGACCACGCCTTCGACCGTCTTGGTCGCGGCGGGATCGAACTTGGCCTGCGGATCGATCCGGATCGTCCCCATTCCGCCGGTAGCGGGTATTCGATGAGCCTCATCAGGCGTCTGCGCCGGTCCTTGACGGGTGGCGCCGCGCGTCGTCGAATCCCGCGGAGTGTCGTCGGCGGGCACGTATCCGAGAACCGTCTCGCTCGTTTGCGTGCCGTAGGTCTGATTGATGCTGCGGGCATAGGAAGGGTCGCCCAGATCGGGGAACCGTCCCGCCGCAAATGCGTTGTCGCGCAGGATCTCTCTGCCGACGTTCACCTGCGCCATGCGTTGCTCAGGATCCAGGTCGATGGCGCCCTGCGGGACCGCCGCGAACTGAGAACCGATGCCCAGAAGGCCTCCGAAGGAAACGATCGTATACTGAACTTTGCCGCTATCCATCGCGACAACGAGATCCCTGACATTCCCTGCGTTGAGGCCCTCGGGAGTCTTCACCGTTGTTCCCCTGATTCGGCTGACCCGTCGGGCCTGAACGGCCTTCTTCGTCTCTTTCGTCTGCGGCTCGTCGATCGTGCGGGTCGCTCCATTGCCCCAACTCCTGGCCGGCTCGCTCGGCCATGCCGCCGGCTGAAATCCTCGCCACTGCGTCAATTCGTCCTCGCTGATGGGCATCACGTAGGCCCCCGCTGATCCGAGCCGCACCGAGGACCACGGGATCGCATACAGATTCCGCCCGATCCCGAAAACGCTACCTCGCGACAAGGCAACGTACGAGACTCGATCGAGATCTTCCGTCAGGACCAGATCGTAAATCGTGCCCAGTCTCTCTCCCTGGGCATTTTTCACAGATTCGCCGATCAACTGGCTCGCTCGGCGGATTGACGAGTCCGCCATCATGGAGGTCGTCTGCTGTTCGGTTTGCAGCCGCAGTGATGAAGGCTGGTCGCTCATCCTGTTTTCATCCCGCGGCGCGGCGATTCCTGAACCTGCCAGCAGCGTCACCACGCCAATTGCCACAACACCTCTAATCCACGATTTCGTCGTACACATCTTGGCATCCCCCTATGAGGAATCATAAACGAGTCGGCCTGCGCCGACCACCTCACAACCGCCGATCCCTACTCAGGTTCGGCAGTCCTGTTCGGTCTACTGTCCTTCTTCTTCCTGCGTTATTCCTACCAGGACGGAGCGCAACTCGCTCGTGAGGAAAGGACGGATTCCCTGTAGGCGGATTACCTGTTGTCCAGAAGGCGGGATTCCTCCGCCTGGATGGGCGTGCGATGGCGGTGGGGTTGTCTACACAGGTCCCATGCCGGAACGCGAGATGAATCGGAACTGCGGTGTTTGCTCAGACAACTGCCTGGCCATCCGTTGGATGCGCAAAGACCAGTCGCCGCTCCAGCCTTCGCTCTGCGCCTGTCGGCATATCTCCAGAGCCGGTGCATAACGGCCCTGCTGCTCCAGAAAACTAGCGGCGTGCAGATATCCCAGGTGCGTTGGGAGAGGCGCGTCGGAGTATCTCTCCTTGAAGATCCCGATCACTTGAGCCGAAATCCGCATCTGCTTGTAACAGGCGGAAAACGCCAGATCCAAGGCATCCCGAAACTCCCCCTTCCACCGGAGGTGAATACGAATGACCTGCTGATAGGTGAAGTGCAATCCGAGCAAGTCGTTGCCAGCTATGGCTCGGTTCTCCGCCTCCGTCAGAACGCGGCAGGCGAGGGATCGATCCTCCGACTGACCGGACAGCTTGTCGGCTAGAAGCACCAGCAGCCCTGCGGCCGTCTGGACTCCCAGCAATCCCTGATCCCGCGTCAGAGGCCGCGTCCCAGCCGGGATTTCGGAGCCCTGGAACAAGGTCTCCATATGTTGCCGCTGTGTCGTGGAAAACGTCGATAGCCACCAGTCGCCAAGACTGAAATAGCCGAGTTCTCCACCGATTTTCAGACGTTTTCCGAGGATACGATTGATGATATGCATGGCAGGGCCCGTTTGCCGCCCGATTCTAATCCACACTAAAGAATAATATGTTTTTTCGGGCAAGCCAACCGATCGGTCTGCACATCCGGGACGGGAACATCACAAGGCTCTACGATACGGCCGGCCGCCAGCGCCGTACAGACCCCGGCGATCGCGCGAACCTGCGACAGCACGCGGACGACGATGCGATTTGTCTGACGCGCCCGCTCCTGGACGGCGGGCAGCCGCTCGATGATCCGCTGGCGAATCTCGCCCTGCCTGTCCCACGCCCGGTCGATGTGGGCGATCAGCCCGCCTGTCGTGACGTCTTTCAGCGGCGGCATGGGAATATCGAGGTCCTCCAGAAACCCCTGGACCTTCGACGCATAAGGCAACGCCACGAATGGAACGCTCTGCAGGGCCGCAAAGATCAAAAAGTGCAGCCGCATGCCGACGCAGAACTGGAAATGGCTGATGAGACTGAGCATCTGCGGCGCCGTGTACTCCCCCTTCAGGACCGTCGCCCGCTGAGCGTACTGCATTCGGGCGACCACGGCGTGGCTGTGCTGCACGTCAAGCTTCTTGAGCTCCATGGGGACAAAGACGACGTTGGCGTCGAGCCGGGCCACCATGAAATCAGCCGTAGTGGCCAGCAAAGCATGGTAGTGATCGATATCCATGTCCGGCGCCGCAAGGCCGAGCTCACAGACGGAGATTCCGATCCGCCAGTGCTGTACGTCGAGGCTTTCCCGCTTCATCACGTTCGGAGGAACCGAATCCGGCGTCAACAGAAGCGCAGGATCGGCGGTTAGGATAATCTCCTTTTCGACTCCCGCTTCCTCCAGTAGTTTCATGGATTGGCGGTCGCGAACCGTGATGGCCGCCGCACGGTTGAGGTGTTTGGCGATCAGTTTTCGGCTGTTCGACTCGCTTAGCGGTCCTGCGCTGATCGCGTAGACCACCACTGGCACCTCGGCCTCGTGGGCCAGGGCGACTTCCCGCAAGTATAACTCGACGTCCCGGTCATAGAGAACCCCGCCTCCGCCCAGGATCAACAGGTCGAGTTTCTCGACCTCGGCGAGGGCCTCTCGGCGGGTCATCAGGCGAACCCTCACCGCGTGATTCACATCGTGGCGGCGCAGCGTGTCCTCGCTGTCGCGGGTGAATACCGTGATCTCGGCCGGAATCGAGGCGCGAAGCTGCCGGACAATCGATTCAAGAATGGCCTCGTCGCCCAGGTTCAACCCGCCATAGGAACCCGAGATCCCAATCCGATACGGCTGCATGCTCATGGAGTCATTCCTTTCGAGGTCGCGAGCTTTCCTTTTCGCAATTCTGTCCTGTTCAGACTGCCCCCTCCTATAGGGGAATCTCTGCCCGGCCCGCAGGAAAGCCCTTCGTCCATCCGCCAATCAAGCGTCGCCGCCCATCATCCGATAAAGGAAACAGCCCGATACATGCGGCAGACGAAACCGGTCTACGAGGCACATGAAGCAGGATAAGGAGAACCGTTATGCCGCCTTGACAAAGACGAAAGCGGAGAAGGCGAGGTACAAGGATCTGCTGGCCGTGGCCTGAGGAATTTGCGTGCCTTGATGACGAGGCGGCAGTAGAATGATTTCATCGATATGAACAAGCAGACAAGCATGGAGGTCCGATGTCGCCGGCAAGGTTGACTGCGCACAGCGCCGGTTCGCTGCCGCAGGGGTCGTATCTGAGCGCACGCAGACGCATGCGCGAAATCCTCGCCCATTCGAAGGCCAACGACATCGTGAGCAAGGTGGTCGACACGTTCATCGTGGGCCTGATTCTGCTCAACGTGGTGGCGATGATCGTCGAATCGGTCGAGCGGGTGCATTCGCTCGTTCCGACGTGGTTCAAGACCTTCGAACTGTTTTCGGTCGTGATCTTCTCCGCGGAATACGCGCTGCGGCTCTGGTCCTGCGTGGAGGATCCCCAGTACGCGGGACCCGTTCTCGGGCGGGTGCGTTTTGCCCTGAGCCCCCTGGCGGTCGTGGACGCGCTGGCCGTGCTGCCTTTTTACTTGCCGTTCTTTAGCGTGGACTTGCGGGTGCTTCGAATGTTCCGGCTGTTCCGCATCATGAGAATCATGCGAATCGCCAAGCTGGCCCGCTATTCGGACTCGCTCCAAATGTTGCTGCGGGTCGTCAAGTCCCGCAAGGAACAGCTCCTCAGCGCCGTATTCATCCTCCTGATCCTTCTGGTCGTCGCCGCCTCGCTCATGTATTATGCGGAGCACGACGCCCAACCCAAGGTTTTTTCGAGTATTCCGGCCGCCATGTGGTGGGCCGCCGCGACGCTCACCACCGTCGGCTACGGAGACGCCTATCCCATCACCGCGATCGGCAAGATCATGGCCTCAATCATCGCGATGCTCGGGATCGGCATGTTCGCTTTGCCCACCGGCATTCTCGGGGCCGCCTTCCTGGAGGATCTCGATCGCAACAAGAAATCGCAGACGTGCCCGCACTGCGGGAAGGAGATCGCAGGCTAGATGAGACCCATCGGCAGACTTCAGGACGAGGCGACGGCCCGGCGCTTCGGCGGTTTCCTCCACGACAGAGGCATTGACAACCAGGTGGACCCCACCCTGCATGGTGATTGGGAGGTCTGGATCCTCGATGACGACAACCTCGAATCGTCGAGAGCCCTGTTCGAGCAGTTCCGCCGCGACCCCAAGGACCCGATGTTCTCGAACGGGTCCCACGCTGCCGCCCGGCGGAAACAGGACGAAGCCAGTCCGGTTCCCAGGCGCGCCCGCCTGGTCAATGCAGGGACCTTCTTCTACGTATCGCCGGTCCCCTTGGGTCTCCTATCGCTGGCATTGATCGCGGTCAGCATCGCGGTGACGCTCTTGACCAAGTTCGGCGAACACAATCAACTCACGCAACTCCTATCCATCAGTCGATTTCCCACCGCCATCGGCCATCAGATCCACTGGGACAGGTTGCTGCCGGAGGTTCGCCACGGCGAGATCTGGCGGCTCTTCACCCCTATGTTCCTGCACTTCAACGTTCTTCACATTCTCTTCAACATGCTCTGGCTGCGAGACCTGGGCAGCATGATCGAAGCGCGGAAGAGTCCCTGGTTTCTGCTGCTGCTGACGCTCGTCCTGGCCGGCACATCGAACGTGGGCCAGTATCTGTGGGATGGGCCGCACTTCGGCGGCATGTCCGGCGTCGTTTACGGCCTGCTGGGCTACATCTGGATGCAGGGCAAGTTCAACCCCGCCTCCCGGTTGGCGCTGCACCCCCAAACCGTCACATTCATGATCGTCTGGTTCTTCGTGTGCCTGGCGGGTCTGATGGGACCGATCGCCAACACGGCCCACGGCGTCGGCCTGGTCGTCGGAGTCGCCTGGGGATTCGTGGACGCCCGCTTGCGGGTCGCTTTGAGGCACTCCTGAGGCGATTCGCCTTCAGTGGGAGATCGGCAATCCGGTTTCGCCCGGACCGACCGCCGACTGGTCGAACTCGCGAGGCCCGTACGTCGTCACCCGCATCCGCTCGCCCGCTTTCTTGTAGTGCAGCAGAGCGCTGTCCTTGTCCTTGAAGTCCTTGTCCGCGAACAGGATGCACGTCATACCCACCATGATGAGGTCGCCGTCCTTCAGGGCGACTTCGTCCTCGATCCGCCGGTTGTTGATGTAGACGCCGTTGCGGCTCTTCATGTCGTAGGCGAAATACCGGTTCGTGGCCTGATCGAAGCGAATCTGCACGTGCTTGCGGGAGACCATGTTGTCCAGAATCTGGATGGGCAGCGCCTCATCCCGTCCGATGACATTCGTTCGGCGACCCAGGGGATAGTAATTCCCCTCCTGCTTTCCATTCGTCACAATCAGCGATGCCATGACTTGCGTCCCTATTATCACCTTGATCCACCGGTTCGGTCGTGCCTACCACATTATATAGGCGAGAACCGACGCCCCGTCAAGACCCTGCCCCACACTGGCGCGGGGCTCCCTGAGACTCCAAGCGTGCTCCTTATAGGACCTCCGACACATCGCGGACGGGTCTGGGCGATCCCAAAACGCCGTCTGCGCGGTTGGTAACGCCTTTACGGGTCGGGCCGAAAAACTGGCTCTGGAGAAACAACACCCAATTAGCCGAAAAATAGAATACAAACTGCGGCGCTGTTTCGCGGTGCGTGCGTCCTGTCGTGGGGACGACCTCCCGGAACGAACTCAGGACTGCGAGTTCTGACGCCAAAGAAATGGTCATGGAGCACACTGGAGCTGTGAATGCGATGATTCTCAAGAACCTCTTTGT